>JADLCC010000389.1 GCA_020847425.1 Saprospiraceae bacterium | reverse complement strand
TTTGAAGAAAATGTTGAGCAGTTGAGTGGTTGAGATGTTGAGGGTGTAAGCGCTTGGGATTGGTTATTTTAGTGGGGAGGATTCAAAAAATCGCGAAACATTTTTTTTAAAATATTGAAAATCAATTTGTTGAGTAAAATTCGCCATTGTTTTTTAAGTATTCCAAAAATATATTCTCTTTTTTTTCCACCAATCCCAAGCGCTTACACCCTCAACATCTCAACCACTCAACTGCTCAACATTTTCTTCAAATCCTCAAACCCTTCTTACAAACCACCACAATCATGTCCATTCTCATTAAAAACGGTCACGTCGCTACAGCATCCGAAGATTACCTGGCCGACGTTTATATCGAAGGGGAACAGATCGTTGCCATCGGTTCAAACCTTCCGTACAAAGCAGACAAGGTCATCGACGCAACGGGCAAAGTTGTTTTACCCGGTGGAATAGACCCGCATGTGCACCTGGATATGCCTTTTATGGGCACCTTTTCCAGTGATGATTACGAAACGGGGACCCGAGCGGCGCTTTTCGGCGGCACCACGATGGTTATCGATTTTATCCTGCAAACCCAGGGCGACTCGCTGTATAATGCCTTGCGCATCTGGCAGCAAAAATCGGTTGGGAAGGCGCTGGCCGACTACAGTTACCATATGGCCGTCACGGATTTTAACCCGCAAACGGCCGACGAAGTGGTGGAAATGATTGAAAAAGAAGGCATTACGTCTTTCAAAACATTCATGGCCTACAAAGGCGCCCTGATGATCGACGACGGTCAGATGGTGCAATTGATGCAAATTGTCAAAAAACACGGCGGTATGGTCACTGTGCACGCCACGAATGGTGATATGATCGATTCGCTCATTGCACAAAACCGTTCGCTGGGCAATCATGCGCCGCTGTACCATTACCTTTCACAACCTGAAGTAACGGAGGCAGAAGCATCTGCGCGATTCGCGGATATGCTGTTTTATACCGGCTGTCCGGGGTATATCGTGCACCTCACCTGTGAAGGCGCGTTGAATGCCGTCCGGGAAGCGACCAAAAGAAACCAGCAGATCAACGTGGAGACTTGCATCCAATACCTGCTGCTGGATGCTTCTTTGTACGAACAGGATTTTGACGGCGCCAAATGGGTGATGAGTCCTCCGCTCCGGCAAAAAAAGGATCAGGAAGCCTTGTGGGCTGGCATCCAGCAAGGTCTTGTGAACGTAGTCGCTACCGATCACTGTCCCTTCACCTGGGAGCAAAAACAAATGGGCAAAGAAGATTTTGCGAAAATCCCCAACGGGCACCCCGCGATCGAGCACCGCATGGAGTTGCTTTTTTCTGAAGGTGTCAACAAGGGCCGTATTTCCCTGCCGAAATTCGTGGAACTCAGCACGACCAATGCCGCCAAAAAATTCGGCATGTACCCGCGCAAAGGCACCATCGCCATCGGCGCCGACGCGGATATCTGCATTTTGGATCCGAAGAAAAAACATACACTTTCTGCCAAAACCCACCACATGCGCACCGATTATTCGGCTTATGAAGGCCGGGAAGTGACCGGAAAAGTGGAAACGGTGCTGCTGCGCGGAAAGGTGGCCATCGAAAATGGGAAATGTTTATTAGAACCGGGTTACGGTAATTTTGTCAAACGAGAAAAAGTAAAATAATGGTGAATTCAAATGGTTTTTATGGCCTCACCCCCCGTCCCCCTCTCCAACAGAGAGGGGGTGACTTCACGCTTGGCATTCTTAATAGGAAATACTAAGGGCTCGCATCCACTCACCACTCACGACTCACCACTCACGATTCACGTCTATGCCCAGAATCATAAAATCAGGTTTAATTCAAATGAGCCTTCCCATGACGGAAGGAGAAGGCAGCATCACGGAAATTTGCAACGCCATGGTGCAAAAGCACATCCCGTTTATCGAAGAAGCCGGTAAAAAAGGTGTGCAGATCCTGTGTTTGCAGGAGATTTTTAATACCCCGTACTTCTGTCCAAGCCAGGATCCCAAGTGGTATGCAACCGCCGAAGCGGTGCCCGGACCAACCGTAGAAATGATGCAGGAATACGCCAAAAAATACCAAATGGTAATGATTGTGCCTATTTATGAAAAAGAACAGGCCGGCGTGTTGTACAATACTGCGGCGGTGATCGATGCGGATGGCACGTACCTCGGTAAATACCGCAAAAACCATATTCCCCACACCTCAGGTTTCTGGGAAAAATACTTTTTCAAACCCGGCAACCTCGGTTACCCGGTGTTTGAAACCCGATACGCCAAAATTGGAGTATACATCTGCTACGACCGGCATTTCCCCGACGGTGCGCGTTGTCTCGGCCTCAACGGCGCGGAAATTGTGTACAACCCATCCGCTACGGTGGCCGGGCTTTCCCAGTACCTCTGGAAACTGGAACAACCCGCCCACGCTGCCGCAAACGGTTATTTTATGGGTTGCATCAACCGCGTAGGCACCGAACAGCCCTGGAACCTCGGCAAGTTCTATGGCAGTTCTTATTTCGTGGATCCACGCGGACAAATATTCGCACAGGCTTCCGAGGACAAAGACGAACTGCTTATCGCCGATTTCGACCTGGATATGATCGATCAGGTGCGCTCCACCTGGCAGTTCTTCCGCGACCGACGCCCGGAAACTTATGGTAAAATCACTGAACTCTGATCCATATGGCAGAATACACCCGACCACAATCCGAAGAAGAATTCCAGCAGAATTTTAAACAAAAAAAGCCGCTGATGAATGGCACGGAGGCTTTCGTGGAAAGTTCCCGCTGTTTGTTTTGTTACGATGCGCCTTGTGTCAAGGCCTGTCCGACGCACATTGATATTCCTTTGTTTATCAAACAGATACATACCGGAAATGTCGATGGCGCTGCTGAAACCATTTATGACAGCAACTGGATGGGAAATGCCTGCGGCAAAGTTTGTCCTACCCAAGTATTGTGCGAAGGCGCATGCGTAATGAACCACGCCCATGTAAAACCCATTGAAATCGGCCGTTTGCAGAATTTCGCCACGCACCAGGTTATAACATCAGGCAAAGAACTTTATCAAAAAGGCGAGCCGAACGGCAAAAAAGTTGCCGTCATCGGCGCCGGCCCGGCCGGCATTGCCTGCGCCTGCGAACTATCCACTTTGGGTTATGCGGTCACGATTTTTGAAGCCAATGAAAAACCTTCCGGACTGACTGTTTACGGTACGGCGCCGTATA
>JADLCC010000388.1 GCA_020847425.1 Saprospiraceae bacterium | reverse complement strand
TTATTGGTTATCAGTTATTAGTTATCGGTGGTTTTTCAGGCTGGGGAGAATGAAAAAGGTGTAAGTCTAATCCCTATTCCGAAACCGAATATTGATAACGGGTAATTGATAACTGGTAATGCGATTCATGGGTTAAAACAGGGAATCGAATTGATCTATAAATAAGATTCCAAGCCTGAAAAACCACCAATAACTGATAACCAATAACTGATAACCAACTCACGGCACACACAACTTCCGCAACGCCACACTATCCCCATTAAACACATTAAAATCCACCCGTTCATTGATGCCGTTGATATTACCCCGGTCGCTGTGTTGCCAGAAATGCCATTTTTCATCTCCCGGCATATCGAAGTCGCTGACGTGGTAATGCGCAATCCAGAACCGGTAGTTTTTAAAATCCTCGTGGTCGGAAAAGTAATTTTTGTAAAAATCCCGGTTGGTGTACAGGATAGGCCGCACTTTGTAATGTTTTTCCAGGATGTTCAAAAAGTCTTTGGTATTGCGTTGAATCTGGGCTTTGGTCATACCGTTTATTTCTTCCACATCCACCACGGGGGGCAGGTCGCCGCTGCGGAGTTTTACCGACCGGATAAATTTGGCGGCCTGGTCTTTCACACTGACATTGGGTAAAAAAAAGTGATAAGCGCCCCGGATAATACCTTGTTTGCCGGCATTTTCCCAGTTTTTTTCAAATTCCGGGTCTTTCATCCAACTCCCCTCGGTGGCTTTGATAAATGCAAAAGTGACGCTCACGTTGCCCACTTTCATTTTTTTTACCCGCGCCCAGTCCACCCGCTGCTGCCATTTGCTGACGTCGATACCATGCACCGAATAACCGTTCGGGATACGGATGCCGAATTGTTTGTACTCCCTGTAATGCAAAGGGTACTCGACGAGCGAGCGGATCTCATAGCGCAACTCCGGACTGATCAGCAGTGCCAACAGTAACAGGAACAGCAGCGACACACCGAGTTTTCGGCCATCGCCTTTTCGGAGGGCGTAATTCGGAGGGAAAATTTGTAGTTTTTGGAACCAGCGAGGCAAAGCGTGAGTCGTGAGTGGTGAATCGTGAATGGTGAATCGTGAATGGTGAATCGTGAATCGTGAGTGGTGAGTCGTGAATCGTGAGTTGTGAGTCGTGAATAATGTAAATTGGCATGTTCTTCTAACTGGATGCCACTCACGACTCACGACTCACGATTCACGATTCACTATTCTCCTTTAAACGCCGGTTTCCGCTTCTCCAGAAACGCCGCCACACCTTCCCGGTAATCGGCGGTATTGCCGGCTTCGGTTTGCAGTTGGTCTTCCAGTGCCAGTTGATCAGAAAAAGCATTGTCGAACGAGGCATTCAGCGCTTTTTTGGTCAGTGCCAGTCCGCGGGTCGGCATTTGAGCCAGCGTTTCGGCCAGTTCAATACTTTCTGTCAAAAAAGTTTCGTCGTGGAATACTTTCCAGATCATGCCCATGGCCTGCGCATCGTCGGCGGTGATTTTTTCGGACAACATCATCAGCGCCGAAGCGCGCTGAAAACCCACCAGCCGTGGCAGCGTCCAGGTGCCGCCGGAGTCCGGTATCAGCCCGATTTTGGAAAATGCCTGCGTAAAAGTTGCGGAGGCGGTCGCCACCACGACATCGCCGGCAATGGCGATATTGGCGCCGGCGCCGGCAGCCACACCGTTTACGGCCACTACGACAGGTTTTTCGAGGTTTCTGATTTTTTGTACAATCGGGTTGTACCCGGTAGAAATAATCGTGTTCAGCGAGGGGCCCTGCGGGTCGGTTACTTCCTGCAAATCCTCGCCGGCGCAAAATGCCCTGCCATTGCCTGTGATTAAAACAGCCCTGATGCTCGTGTCTGAAGCACAAATATCGAGCGCTTCCAATATTTCAGTCCGCATGGCCTGGTGCATGGCGTTGAACACTTCAGGTCGGTTGAAGGTGATGCGGGCGACGTTGTTTTCAATGGAAAAAAGTATGTGTTGCATAGTTTGTTTTATTTGGAAAAGCGCCGCAAAGATAAACGGCTCGGGGGCTTTTGTATTACCCTTTCTGCGCAGTTGCGATACTTTGAATGGCCCGCACCAGTTTATCCAGTTCGTCGGTGGTGGTGTACACGTTCGGGGTGATGCGGACGCCGTTTATTTTTTCCCGGTCTATGGAAACACTGTGGATTTTCCACTTCTCAAACAACTGCTGGTTGATGTCGGATGCTTTCAGGCCTTGCAAACCGAAATTGCCGATGGCGCAGCTCCATTCCGGCTGCGGATGGGTAAAAAACTGGATACCCCGTACGTCGCGCACCCGTTCCATCCAGTAATTTTTCAAAAAATGCAGCCGCTCCTGTTTGCGCTGTGAGCCGATAAAGTTGTGTAAATCAAGCGAATAGCCGATCGCCATCTCCGTGGGGAAACTCCGCGTGCCCAGCGATTCAAATTTGCGGATATTGTCGCTGTCGGGCACGTCATTGGAGAGCAAAGGCCAGATGCCGGATATCTTGTCTTTTCGGATCCACATCATGCCGCTGCCGAACGGTCCGCACAAAAACTTGTGCAGGCTGGTGCCCCAGTAATCGCAACCCAGGTCCGGAATTTTATAGTCAAGTACGGCAAAAGAATGCGCAGCGTCGACCAGCACCTCCGCGCCCCGCTTATGCGCCTGGTCGGCGATTTTGCGGACGGGCAGGATTTGACCGTTCCAGTTGATGATATGCGTCAGGTGCACCAGCCTGGTTTTGTCTGTAAATTTTGAAGTGAACGCGTTTACCAGGTAATCTTCGTTATCAGAAGGCAGGTCCAGATCTACCCAGACCAGCCGGATGCCGTCGCGTTTTTCGCGTTGCATCCAGGCATTCATCATGTTAGGGTAGTCGTATCTGGACAGCACCACTTCGTCGCCGGCTTTGAGGTTCAGTCCGAAAATGATCGTGTTGAGCGCTTCTGTGGCGTTTCGGTTGATGGCGATTTCATCGGCGCCGGCGCCGGCCAGCGCAGCCAGGTTTTCGCGCAGCGGCTCCCGATCCTGATCGAGGATACGCCACATATAGTACGACGGCGCTTCGGCGCACATCCGGTTGTAATAGTCCAGGGCGTCGAGCGTAGCGCGTGGCGGCGGACAAACGCCGCCGTTGTTGAGGTTGATGATATTGGGACTGGCGGCGTAGGCCTGTCTGATTTGCCACCAGAAATCGTCCCCGGGGTCCTGGGGAACGGGGATGCCTGGAAATGCCGATGCAAAGTTCTGGTGTAAGGCGAATGAACCGAGTAAAGTGGCGGTCTGGCGGATAAAACTGCGGCGCGATGCGGGCATGAGGGTGGAGTTTGTTGAGTGGTTGAGGTTGTTGAGGGGTTGAGAATGTTGAGCGGTTGAGCGGTGAGATGGTTGAGGGGTTGAGGGTGCTAATTCGCGGCTTGAGTTATAACCCTCAACAATCTCAACCCTCAACAAACTCAACATTTTTAAATTTCATCGGACTAAAGTACCTCCTTCGTCTTTCTTTGCGGAAATTAATTTAGGAATGCCTTGACTTTGCAGTTAAAATCGGGTTAAAGCGTAGTATCGCACCTTTTGTGTTCAACAAGATCACTGCACTTTTGGGCATTCTTACACTTGGGTGCTAACATAATTCATCGCGAAGATTCTAAATAAAATGGCAGTATACCCTGGGTGTTACAAAGGGGGTTAAAACCCCTGCATAGCATTTGTTGATTATCCACCGGCTGAAGCCGATGGTTATTGATCTAAGCCTCCAAACCATCAAACCATCCAACTTTTCAACCCACTTGCACCACAACCATTTCAAATACTCTATGAAAATAGTCCAACTTGTAATGCTGCTTCTTTTCCCGCTCCTAAGCATTGCCCAGATCAGCGGCACCGTACTCGATGAAAACAATGAACCGCTGCCTTTTGCCTCCGTTTATGTGCGCAACAGCACCAATGGAACCGTAGCCAATGCAAATGGCGAATACCGCCTGACGGCAGGCCGCGGCAAACAAGAGATTGTGTTTCAATACATTGGATACAAACAACACATTGAAACCGTCACCGTAGCCGACAAGCCCTTGCGCCTGAATGTGCGGATGGAGCCGGCCAACCTCGAAATAGGGGAGGTGGTGATCACAACCGAAGATCCTGCCTACCGGATCATGCGTGAAGCCATTGCCAAACGCAAATACTACAAAAATAAAATCCCGGCCAGTTCCTACGACACCTACATCAAAGGCTTATACAAACTGACCGATGCGCCCAAAAAAATCATGGGACAGGAAGTCGGCAACATGGGTGGCATGCTTGATACCAACCGCACCGGTGTGGTGTATTTGTCGGAATCTGTATCCAAAGTGTATGTACAAACAAATCCGCTGAAGAAAAAAGAGGTAATGGTTTCCAGCAAAGTGAGCGGTTCGGAGAACGGGTTCAGCCTCAACCGGGCTACGCTCACGGAATTTAACCTGTACGATGAACGGTTGGAAATCGAGCGCGAAATCCTTTCCCCTCTGGCGGATAATTCATTTAACTACTACAATTTCAAGTGGTTAGGGAGCATCAAAGATGAAAACGGCTATACGCTGGAAAAAATCAAAGTCATCCCCAAACGCGCTTCCGACCCCACGTTCAGCGGTTTTTTGTATATCGTGGATGACTGGTGGAATATCGCAGGCGCAGATCTTGTGCTGACTGGTAATTCCATCAAACAACCCATTCTGGACACCATTCGTATTCAGCAGGAATTTGTGCCGGTAGAAAAGCCCGATTCCTGGGTTTTACTGACGCAGGTGACGAGTTTCAAATTCGGAGTACTGGGTTTTAAATTCAACGGGTTCTTCAACAGCGTATTTTCCAATTACAATTTGAAACCCGATTTTGACAAAAATTTCTTTGACAAGGAGGTTTTTAAAATTGAAAAAACGGCCAATGAACAGGATTCCTCGTATTGGAAATCGGTGCGACCGGTACCGCTGACCCTCGAAGAATCGAATGATTATGTAAAAAAAGACAGCCTGCAGAAGATCTGGAAATCGGAAACTTTTCTCGACAGTATTGATAAAAGAAACAACCGTTTTAAACCCTTCGACCTGCTGACCGGCTATACCTGGCAGAATTCCTTTGATCGCAAAACGCTCAGTTTCCCCGGGGCTTTGCGCTGGGTACAGTTCAATACGGTGCAGGGCCTGGTGTTCGATGTGAACCCCGAGTGGACGCACTACACCCAGCGCCAGGTGAAATACTGGAAAGTAGGCGGGAACATTAATTATGGTTTTTCAGAAAAACGCCTGCGCGGCACACTGGAACTGGAGCGCAAATTTGAAAGCATCCGGTATTCCACCCTGCGGCTGAGTGGCGGCCTGAATCCCGTTCAGTTCAGCAGCCAGAACCCGATCAGCGCAGCGGCCAATTCTTCCTATACTTTGTTTGGGAAGCAGAATTACATGAAATTGTACGAAAAAACCTTCGTTCGGGCGGAGTGGCGGCAGTTTGTAGCGCCCTGGCTCTACCTGCGCGCATCCGCGGAATGGGCCGACCGGAAATGGCTGGATAATACCACCGACTATACCTGGAGCAAAAAAGAGGAGCGGGAATACACGCCCAATTTTCCGATACAACCCGAACCCACGGATCAATCCTTCCCCGGCATTTTTTCCCTCAGCACCGAACTCCGCTTTCGGATCGGCCAGACCTACAGCACCTACCCTTATTTCCGCTCCTACGACGAGTCAAAATGGCCCGACATTTACCTGCGGTACAGAAAAGCCATTCCCGGCCTGGGAGGTAGTACGGCGGATTTCGATTTTGCACAGCTGCAAATCAGCAAAAACAACATCTCCTGGGGCCTGGTCGGCTATTCCGATCTGAATATTACGGCCGGCGCTTTCCTGCGTAAATCCGCAATGGGTTTTATGGATTGGTACCATCCGCGCGGCAACCAGACCTTTTTTGCCAATCCGGAGGACTATACCCGTAGTTTTTTCATGCTGCCTTATTACGATTACGCTACCGAAAAACCTTATGTGGAAGCGCATTGGCAACACCACCTCCAGGGCTGGTTGTTCGATAAAATTCCGCTGGTGCGCAAACTCAATCTGAAAGAAGTGATCGGCGCTAATTTTTATTATACCGATGAATCGCCCTCCCTTCCGGTGCGGGATTATGTTAAAAACCTGCCGTACTGGGAACTCAATTTCGGGTTGGAAAATATCGGATTCGGCGCTTTTCGGCTCTTCCGGGTCGATGTAGTGGCCGGATTTTATGGAGGATCTTATGAAAAGACTGGGGTGATTTTGGGGATCGCGTTGTAATGGAACAGGAATGAGGGATGAGGATTGAGGAATGATAAAACATCTCAAGAAGTGAGAAATTACTTCATAGAGTGGCAATTATCATCCCTCATTCCTCATCCCTCATCAGTTCTTCCATGTTCCATTTTGCCATTATCCCAAATTCCCCGACTTTCGCCTCCTCTAACCAGCCCAACCATGCAACAACTCCACAATTACGTCCTCGGTCAATGGATGCCGGGCGACGGCGACGGCATCCCGCAATACCACGCACTGACGGGGGAAATCATCAGCACAGCCGGCAGTGAAGGACTCGACTTCGCCCGTATACTCGAATATGGCCGCACGACTGGCGGCTCCGTACTGCGTCGCATGACTTTCCAGGAGCGCGGGCGCATGCTCAAGGCCCTGGCACTATACCTGATGGAACGTAAGGAACTGTATTACCAAGTGTCGCACCAGACCGGCGCTACCCGTGCCGATTCCTGGGTAGATATTGAAGGCGGTATCGGCAACTTGTTCGCTTACAGTAGTTTGCGCAGGCGTTTTCCGAATGAACCTTATTATGTCGAAGGTGAAACGGTGCGTCTTTCCAAAGAAAACACCTTTATCGGCCACCATATTTTAGTACCCAAAAAAGGAGTTGCCGTACACATCAACGCCTTTAATTTCCCGATCTGGGGCATGCTGGAAAAAGTGGCGGTCAACCTGCTGGCGGGCGTGCCTGCGGTGGTAAAACCCAGCGAACAAACCTCCTACCTTACGGAAGCAATGTTTCGCGACATTATTGCCTCGGGCATTTTGCCGGAAGGCGCCCTGCAACTGGTGGTTGGCGCCGGCCGGGGCATTATCGATCACGTGCAGAGCCAGGATGTGGTTACGTTCACCGGTTCCGCCGAAACCGGCCGAAAACTCCGCGCGCATCCCGCCCTCTTGCAACATTCGGTACCCTTCACCATGGAAGCCGATTCCCTGAATGCCGCCATTTTAGGTCCCGATGCTGTGCCCGGCACGCCCGAGTTCGACCTGTTTATCAAAGAGTGCCGCCGGGAAATGGTGACCAAAGCCGGGCAAAAGTGTACGGCCATCCGACGCATTATCGTGCCCGAAAATATCCTGGAGGAGGTTCAAAAAGCGCTTTCCAAAGAACTCGCTAAAAATGTGGTTGGCGACCCTTCCGTTGAAGGTGTGCGCATGGGCGCCCTGATCAACCGGCAGCAACTGGACCGTGTACACGAAAAACTGGCGCTGCTGACGGCGGAAACGCCTGTGGTTTTCGGCGACTGGAACAACTTTGAAGTGGTTGGCGCCGACCGGAACAAAGGCGCTTTTTTGCCCCCGGTTTTGCTGCTGAACGACACGCCTTTTGTCAAAATCCGCAGCCACGAAACGGAGTGTTTCGGGCCGGTTTCTACGCTGATGCCCTACAAAACCATCGACGAGGCCATCCAACTGGCCAATATGGGTAAAGGTTCGCTGGTCTCCACCATTTGTACCCAGGACCCTGCTGTGATGCGCGAATACGTGCTGGAAGCGGCGGCTTTCCACGGGCGGATCCATATCCTCAACCGGACTTCCGCCAAAGAAAGCACCGGTCACGGTTCGCCCATGCCCATGCTGGTACACGGCGGTCCCGGTCGCGCCGGCGGCGGCGAAGAAATGGGCGGTATGCGCGGCGTGTTGCACTACCTGCAACGCACGGCGATTCAGGGCCATCCGACGGATATCACGGCCGTCACCAACCAGTACCAGACGGGCGGCGCACAAACGGAAACGCCGGTCCATCCTTTCAAAAAATACTTCGATGAATTGTTTGT
>JADLCC010000387.1 GCA_020847425.1 Saprospiraceae bacterium | reverse complement strand
TGGGTTTATTCCTCTTCAACGAAATGCCACTCACGATTCACGACTCACGATTCACGATTCACGACTCACGATTCACGATTCACGACTCACGCCTTCATACCAGGTACCCGAACAACTTATCATCCTTATTAATTTCCGAAAAATCAATATGATAACGGTTCAGGTTGGCGATAAGTAATTCGTAATCAGCGCGTTGCTGGAGTTCGATACCGACCAGCGCAGGGCCGGTTTCCTTGTTCGTTTTTTGCATGTATTCGAAGCGTGTGATGTCGTCAGTAGGGCCTAAAACATTGTTGACGAACTCTTTCAGTGCGCCGGGGCGCTGCGCAAAACGGATCAGGAAATAGTGTTTCAGCCCTTCGTATTGCAATGCGCGCTCCTTGATTTCCGGCATCCGGTCGATGTCGTTGTTGCTCCCGGAAACCACACAAACCACATTTTTGCCTCGGATACGGTCGGCATAATCTTCCAGCACAGCAATACTGAGCGCGCCGGCCGGTTCGGCTACGATGGCATCTTCATTGTACAGTTTCAGGATGGTGCGGCATACGCGGCCTTCAGGCACCAGCGCCATATCGTCCAGCACGGTGCGGCACACCTTGAAATTCAGGTCGCCCACCCGCTTTACGGCGGCGCCGTCTACAAAGCGGTCGATGGCATCCAGCGCGACCGGGTGGTTGGCTTTTAAGGCTTCGCACATGGAAGGTGCGCCTTCCGGCTCTACACCGACCACAAAGGTTTTAGGGGAAACAGCTTTGAAATAAGTGCCGGTACCCGCGCTCAGTCCGCCGCCGCCGACGGGTACGAATAAAAAATCAACGTCGGGCAATTCTTCCAGTATTTCCACCGCAACAGTGCCCTGGCCTTCGATAATGTGCGGATGATCGAAAGGCGGAATAAAGGTCATGCCATTTTCAAGGGTGTATTGTTTTGCGGCCGCCGCACAGTCGTCGAAAGTATCGCCCACGAGTTTGATCTCGATCGAATCTTCCCCGAACATCCTGGTTTGCGATACTTTTTGACGGGGCGTAATAACAGGCATAAAAATCACGCCGTGTGCGCCCAGTTTTTTGCAGGAATAAGCAAAACCCTGCGCATGGTTGCCGGCGCTGGCACAAACGACACCCCGTTCCATCTCTTCCTGAGACAGTTGACTCATCATGTTATAAGCCCCCCGCAGTTTGTACGAGCGCACCACCTGCAGGTCTTCGCGTTTGAGCCAAACGTTGCAATCGAACATCTTGGACAAGTTGGCATTCCGGATCAAGGGAGTGTGCCGCACGATCCCGCTGAGGCGCTCTGCTGCTGCCAGTATGTCTCCAGGTTGTATGATGGAAACCTGTTTTATTTGTACCATGGTTAATACCTTTGACTATGCTAAAAAAAATCCTCCTGTTACTTATTTCGGCCGTTGCAGTTTCATTTGACTTGACTGCACAAGCGCAATCGGCATTTGAAGTCCGGTCGCCCGATGGGGACATCCGTGTCCAGGTCAAAACAGATACTGCGTTGGTTTACAATATTTTGTACAAAAACAAACCACTGCTAAAAAACGCGGTAGCGGCGTTAACCCTTTCTGACGGCACTACGCTCGGCCGGAATGAAATTGTCCGGCATGCCATGCGGCGTACCATTCGGGACACCATTTTTCCTGTTGTACGGGAAAAAACAGAAAGCATCCCCGACGTTTTCAACGAACTCGCACTGCACTTTAGCGGCAATTTTAGAATCATTTTCCGCGCCTACAACGATGGGGTAGCCTATCGTTTTTTGACTACTTTCCCGGATAGCATTACGATTGTCGGGGAAACGGCTCATTTCCGTTTCCCCGATAACCGGCTTGTTTATTACCCGGCCGTGCAGCCCCGAACGGATGCCGATATTTTTCACACCAGTTTTGAGTCGCCTTACAGTATTGCGCGGCTGGATACCTTGCCGGCCCAACACCTCGCGTTTTCTCCCGTTTTACTGGCCGATACCACAGCGCCATATATTGCCATTACCGAATCCGACCTGCTCAATTACCCGGGTATGTTTTTACAAAAAGGCGGAGGCGGCATGTTAAAAGGCGTTTTTGCGCCCTACCCTTCCAAAATGAGGGTCACCGAAGGCGAATTCCCGCAACAGATCGTCACCGCCCGCAACCCCTGGATTGCCCGGCGGCCCGGAACAGGCGCATTCCCCTGGCGTGTCCTCGTGGTTGCCCCTGCGGCTGCCGATCTGGTCCGGAACGACCTGGTTTTCAGGCTCGCTTCTCCCAATCGGCTTCCCGAAACGGACTGGATCAAACCCGGCACGAGCACAGAAGAATGGATTATCGGCAGCAATATTTACGATGTGCCGTTCGAAGCGGGTATCAATACCAACACCTACAAATACTACATCGACTTTGCCCATCGCTTCGGCCTCGAATATGTCATGCTCGATGCCGGCTGGAGCGATGTCAAGGACCTGTTTCGCATCACGCCCGGTATGGACATGGACAGTATTGCCAATTATGCCCGTTCAAAAGGTGTCAGCCTGATCCTCTGGACCCTTTCCATGACCCTCGACCGGCAACTGGATAGCGCCATGCAACAGTTTCAGCGCTGGGGCGTCCGGTGTATCATGACTGATTTTATGGACCGCGACGACCAGCAAATGGTTCAATTTTACGAGCGTATCGCCGAAGCGACGGCCCGTTACAACATCATGGTCATGTTTCACGGCGCTTATAAACCGGCCGGCATGCAGCGCACCTACCCACACCTCATTACCCGCGAAGGCGCTTTGGGCTCCGAATTTAACATCTGGAGCAGCCTCGTCACCCCGGAACACGATTTGCTGCTGCCTTTTATCCGGCAACTCAGCGGTCCGATGGATTACGAACCGGGTATTCTGGATAATGCCACGCAACAAACTTTCCGGTCGATTGGCAACAAAGTGATGACGCAAGGCACCCGAGCGCACCAACTGGCTATGTTCGTGGTGTATGAAAGCCCTTTGCAAATGTTCAGCGGCAACCCCAGCACCGGATTCCGGGAACCGGAATTTATGGAATTGCTGGGCAGCCTGCCTACTACCTGGGACGAACTGCTGGTGCTGCGCGCGCAATTCTCCGATCACCTCGTACTTGCCCGCCGGCATGGCCGGGACTGGTATATAGCCGCCATGAACGACTGGACGCCCTTCCAAACCGATATTTCCCTCGATTTTTTGCCCCCGGGCAGGTACCGTGCCACTATTTGTGCCGACGGCGCCAATGCCCATCGCTACCCCTCGGATTATACGATTTCGGAAAAAATGATCGGTCCTAAGGATATCCTCCCCATTCGGCTGAAACCGGGCGGGGGATGGGTGGCGCGGCTGACGTTCGAATAGTGTTTTAGTGTTTTGGTATTTTATTGTTTTAGGGTACTAGCCCTTGGCTTCATACAATTCCAAGCGAAATAACCTCTAAAACACTAAAATACCAAAACACTAAAACACTAACCAACCTCCGCAGGCTGGTTCTCCGGACGCAAACTGCGCACCGTCTGCCCGGCTTGCCACATTTCGCTTTCGCGGAGTTCTTTCAGTTCTTCTTCCAGTTTCACGCGGTAATCCGGCTGGCTGTTGGAAGCGATAGAACGGGCGGCTTCCTTACCGGTTGCCACGCTGTCGTAGAGTTCGCTGAATACAGGCAGGGTGGCATCGCGGAATTTTTTCCACCAGTCCAGTGCGCCGCGTTGTGCGGTAGTGGAGCAGTTGGCGTACATCCAGTCCATACCATTTTCTGCAACCAGTGGCATGAGCGACTGAGTGAGTTCTTCTACGGTTTCGTTGAATGCCTCGCTGGGTGAGTGGCCGCGCTCGCGCAGCACAGCGTATTGTGCTGCAAAAATGCCCTGGATAGCACCCATGAGTGTGCCGCGTTCGCCGGTAAGGTCGCTGTATACTTCTTTTTTAAAGTTGGTTTCAAACAGGTATCCGCTGCCGATGGCGATACCCAGGGCGATAACCCGCTCGAAAGCGCGGCCTGTTGCGTCCTGGTGGATCGCGTAACTGCTGTTCAGGCCGCGGCCTTGCAGGAACATGCGGCGCAGGGAAGTGCCGGAACCTTTTGGGGCTACCAGGAACACGTCAACGTCAGCCGGTGGAATAATACCGGTCTGGTCGCTGTATGTGATACCGAAGCCGTGGGAGAAATACAGCGCTTTGCCCGCTGTGAGGTGTTTTTTCACGGTCGGCCAGAGTTGAATCTGGGCTGCATCGCTGAGCAGGTAACAAATCACCGTGCCGCGTTCGAGGGCTTCTTCGATGTCGAACAGTGTTTCGCCTGGAACAAATCCGTCGGCCATTGCTTTGTCCCAGGACTTTGAATTTTTGCGTTGTCCTACGATGACATGAATGCCATTGTCGCGTTGGTTCAGCGCTTGTCCGGGGCCTTGTACACCATACCCGATAACTGCGACGACTTCATCCTTCAGGATGGCTTGCGCTTTTTCGAGGGGAAATTCTTCGCGTGTGACGACGTTTTCAAGTGTGCCGCCAAAGTTGAGTTGTGCCATATTTTTGTTGAAATTGTTTAAATTTATCGTAATGTGTTTTAGTGTTTTGGGGTTTTAGTGTTTTAGGGGTTGTTTCGCTTGGCATCGTATAGATGCTTGGGTTTGGTACTCCAAAACACCAAAATACAAAAACACTAAAACACCCATTTCACATCACAAACACCCGTTCTTTTTCATTCAGGTATTCGTTTTCGAGTGGTTCTTCGCTCGGGTCGCGGCGCTCAAAATCCTTGAGCATTTCGTGGAATCCGTTGCTGGCTTTGATAATAGCGACGCGGGCGCTGCGCACAAATTCGATCAGGCCGTAGGGTTCCAGCACCCGGATCAGGTTATTGGTTTCTTCGCGGTGGCCCGTGGTTTCAAACACGGTATAATCCTTCCGGATCACCACGGCGCGCGCACCGTGCTCGCGGAGCAGGCGTTCCACCTTTACTTTTTCAGCAATTTCATCGGTAGGGACTTTGTACAGCGCCATTTCCTGCCATACAATTTCCTCTTCGCTGTTGTAAAAAGCGCGCAGCACATCCACCTGCTTTTCAATCTGGCGGGTGAGTTTGTGTACCACCTCTTCCGTTTCATCAATAACGATGGTAAAATGGTGGATACCCTCCACTTCACTCGGAGAAGTATTCAGGCTGTCGATGTTGATCTTGCGCCGGGAAAAAATGATGGCGATCCGGTTCAACAAGCCCACCTGGTTTTCGGTGTAGACGGTGATGGTGTATTCCTTCTTCATTTTTTGTTATTCGTTATTGGTTATTTGTTATTCGGGGTGCTTTAGTTTGGCTTGAGGAGTTTATTTTTGGGTTTTTTAATAAATGAGTTTCAATTATGGCAATCCGTTCATTTACAGATTTGGATTCATACAAACAATGTCGCTCACTGCGTAAAAGCATTGCGCAACTGGTAAAAAAATGTTTTCCAGCCGAAGAAAAATTCCGGCTCTCCGATCAGATCATTCGTTCATCCCGTTGTGTGACAGCTTGTATCGCTGAAGGTTACGGCCGTTTTCATCACAAGGAAAATGCACAGTACTGTCGGATGGCAAGAGGCTCTTTGCAAGAGACACTCGAACATCTTATTACAGCCTACGATGAATCCTACATTACTATTGAAAACCTAAAATCTTTCAAAATCCAGATTGATGCCTGCATTACCTGCTTGAACGGCTACATTGCTTATCTTTTGAAGACGCAGAAGTCAAAAGAGTAGTTATTGGTTATTGGTTATTCGTTATTGGTTATTGGTTATTCGTTATTCGTCTTATAACTCTTGGCCTTAGTATTTAGATTAAGCCAAGGGTTACCAAACGAATAACCAATAACGAATAACCAATAACGAATAACGAATAACCGACAACTCACTCCAGCCTGATCTCCGCCACCCCGCACCCCTGCGGCACCATCGGGAACACATTATTTTCCTTGCCCACCATAATTTCCAGCAGGTAAGCCCCATCGTGTTGGAGCATTTCCTGCAAGGCACTGTTCAGTTCTGCTCTTTGGGTCACTTTTTTCCCCGGAATACCGTA
>JADLCC010000386.1 GCA_020847425.1 Saprospiraceae bacterium | reverse complement strand
TTCTTGTTTTCGGGTCCTTCGCTACGCTCAGGATGACACCCGGGTTGGGTTAAATTCAATTCATTCTTGGCGATTTTGATTTGTTTTAACCCGTGATTCGCATTAATAAATTTGTCCCATGCACCGAATCCTTTCGCTTCTTTTTTGTCTGGCCGGCCCTTTCCTCTACGCTCAATACGGCGCACTCGATCCCACTTTCGGAAATGACGGCTTCGTGATCACGCCATCGGGTATGGGCAATGACCTGGTGATCCAGCCGGACGGAAAAATACTGGTTACGGGTAGTCTCTATGACTCCATGGACCATTTGGCGCTGATCCGACATTTATCCAATGGCGAAAGAGATCCATCGTTCGGAAACAACGGTATCGTACTGCTGCCCGATCAGCCTTATGGAGCAGTCGGGTGGCAAATTGCCTTGCAATCGGACGGTAAAATCCTGGTAGCCGGCGGTCATGGTTTCTCCGGTCCGCAACCGTCCGATCTGCTCCTTGTCCGCTTTGTGCCTGAGGGGCAGTTGGACCCGTCTTTCGGTTCAAACGGAATTGTAAGCTGGGACGCATTGGGCGATCGCGAAATCTTACGTGCTTTGGTCATTCAACGGGACGGCAAAATACTTGTTGCCGGCGAAGCCTTAGAAACAGCACTGGGTATCCGACTTTTTCTGGTTCGGTTCCGCTCAGACGGCCAGTTGGATACCGGTTTCGGCAACGGCGGCGCTTTACTGCTGGATTATGGGATTACCATTTTATATACTACCGGTTTGGGCGAACTAAATGACGGCAAACTAATCCTATGTGCCAGTTATGTACTTCCCCAGGAAGCCGTTTCCGACATTTTTCTTATGCGTTTTATGCCGGATGGATCGCCCGATCTTTCTTTTGGAAACAATGGGACGCTGCGGCATAATTTCGGTTATTATCAACTGACCAGACCACTGCTGGTCCAGCCGGATGGAAAATATCTGGTCCTTACCAACCCGGAGGACTTATCCCAGCAGTTTGCAGTTGCTCGTTTTTTGCCGGATGGACAGGCGGATACGGATTTCGGCGAACAGGGGCTTGCAATCGTGCGCTTTGGACAGAATACTATTGGCGCCAGTTCCCTGGATGTGGCTATCCAGCCTGATGGGAAAATCATATCTGTAGGCAGTGTTAAAAATATCGATCCCTTGGTGTATGATGAACTGGTGGTAGCCCGGTTTCTTTACAATGGCGCCCTGGACCTTACTTTTGGTGACAGCGGCGTTGTGAGAACTAATTTTCTGCCGGAAGCGCAGGACGTTGCCCTGGCAGTAGCCCTGCAACCGGATCATAAAATTGTAGTAACGGGATACACGCATCCGGCTAATGACTTCAATATTATTCTGGCCCGCTACTTATCCAACTACGAACCACCGCCTTACGACACCAGCGCCCGCGATGAATTGTTCGGGTTGTATCCCAATCCAACATCCGGAGCCTTTACAGTACAATTTGGCCTAAGTCGCTCCATAACGGTTTCTCTGGATATGTACGATGCACAGGGGCGTTTTTTACAAACCCTGCTGCATCCTCAAGTGCGGGCGGAAGGGATTTATACGGAGCCACTTGTTCTGGATAGTACGATTCCTTCGGGCGCTTATTTTCTGGTGATGATTAGGGATGGAGTGAGGCGGAGTTTGGCGGTGGTGAAGCAGTATTAGACTGCATAGGAACAGTAATTATTATGAATTTAACTAAATTTTGGGCAAGGCGTTAATTTATTCAAAAATTTCACGCATGACTATTTTTAATGTAAATATATATTTTACATTTACCGATCAAAACGCATACAATAGAATACAATTTGTTTTTAATTAGATTAATATTCCAATGATTAGTTGTATTAGCAAATAATATACGGATAAAAATTTATATTGATTCGAGTTTTTTACAGTGTCTGGAGGAGAAAGGAAAACGCCAATTACCCCATTAGCGATGAATTCCACAAAACAACAACCAAGTGAAAAGTCTGCTCCCAGCGGACAATCGACAAAAGCATTGAGCGCCCTTAGTCAGGAACGCGCAACGAAGTCCAATGCGATTGAAATACCACAAATTAGTTTGCCTAAAGGTGGCGGTGCTATAAAAGGCATCGATGAAAAGTTTGAGGTGAATGCTGCCAACGGCACATCTTCTTTTTCAATTCCGCTGCCCTTATCTCCGAACCGGAACGGTTTCACTCCCTCTTTAACGCTATCCTACAATTCGGGTACAGGCAACAGCCTTTTCGGGATCGGATGGGATTTGGGGATGCCCGCTATTCAGCGGCGTACGGATAAAAAATTGCCGCGTTATCTGGATAGCAATGATTCCAATGTTGCTGATGAAGACAGTTTTATGTTTTCTGGTGTGGAAGAGTTGGTGCCTTACATGGATCTGGTCAATGAGAAATGGCAGCTTAGGCAAGAAACTATTGGTGATTTCATTATTCGAACTTACCGTCCACGGTTGGAAGGCGGTTTTTCCCGAATCGAAAGAATATACCATAAAGACAAAGGCTACTATTGGCGCGTCACTTCACGCGACAATGTGACTACCTTTTTTGGATTTTCCGATGAATGCCGTATTGCTGACCCAAGCGATCCGGCTAAAATATTGACCTGGTTGCCTGAATTTAGTTTTGATGATAAAGGCTCCTGGGTTTGGTACGAATACAAAGCGGAGGACCTGTCCAATGTCGACAACGATATTCAGGAAAAAAATCGTTTTAACGGGAATGCGTCTTTTGTAAACAAACATCTGAAACTTATTAAATATGGCAATCAAACACCTTATTATATAGATGAAACCCGGCCCTACGAAGCGCAACTGCCCGTAAACGCCGCGCATTTTTTTGAAGCGATTCTGGATTACGGTGAACACGATATGCTGTCCCCCAAACCGGATGACAACAACGCATGGTCGTCTCGTAAAGACCCGTTTTCGTCTTACCGCTCGTGTTTTGAAATGCGTACCTACCGGCTTTGCCAACGCGTTTTAATGTTCCATATTTTCCCGGATTTAAACGGCGGCATGCCGGCGCTGGTGCGTTCTCTGGATTTCAATTATACGCTTCCCAATGACCAGCAGACACAAAGCGAGCGCCCGACTGAACTAACCTATCTGACAGGAATGGCCCAGAAAGGTTATGTGTGGCGCAACAACGGCTATGCTTTCAAAGCCCTGCCGGCCATGGCATTCGATTATCAATGGTTGCGTTGGAATACAGAGGTAAAAGAGGTAGCGGCTGCTGATTTGGTTCAGGCGCCCATAGGGCTTTCCGGCAATTATCAATGGACGGACTTATACAACGAAGGCATAAATGGTATCCTAACCGAACAGGCGAACGGCTGGTTTTACAAATCCAACCTTGGGGGCGATGAGGATGGAAACGTTCAATTTACGCCCGCCCAACCCGTGATGCCCAAACCCGCGCTGGCGGGCCTGTCCAACGGCGTCATGCAATTGCAGGACCTGGATGCAAACGGAGAAAAACAATTAGTCGTCACCTCTCCCGGATTGCAAGGCTACTTCGAACTGAATGACGATGCACAGTGGCAGCCATTCAAAACATTTTTAAAAACATTAAATCTCGACCTGCGCGATCCCAACGTTCGCATGCTGGACGTAAACGGCGACGGCAAACCGGAAGTTCTGTTATCCGATCTCGGCGCATTCTGGTGGTGGGAAAATGCGGGCAAAGCCGGTTATGATGCGCCCGAATTGGCCCTCAAACCCTATGATGAAGAACTCGGCGCGTCCATCGTTTTTTCAGATCAGGAACAGCGCATCTTTTTAGCCGATATGTCGGGCGACGGCCTAACGGATATCGTCCGGATTCGCAACGGTGAAATTTGTTACTGGGCAAATTTGGGCTACGGTCGCTTCAGTGCGAAGGTAACCATGGGAAATGCACCCGTTTTCGATCATCCCGAATTGTTCAACCCGGCTTATCTCCTGTTGGCCGACATCAGCGGGACCGGCGCAACAGATCTCATTTACCTGGGCAAAAACAAGTTCAAAGCCTACCTCAATTTCAGCGGCAATGCCTGGAGCGATGCCACTGAAATCGAACCGTTTTTTCCAACGGAACAACCGAATAAAACCGCCGTAACCGATTTGCTTGGCAACGGCACCGCCTGCATCGTCTGGTCGTCCGAAATGCCGGCTTACAGCAAGGCTCCAATGCGTTACATCGACCTGATGGGCGGTAAAAAACCGCACATCATGCGGAGCCACGAAAATGGCTTGGGCAAAAAAACGGAAGTAGAATACAAGAGTTCGACCTGGTTTTATTTGCAGGATAAAAAAAACGGCACACCCTGGATTACCAAACTGCCTTTTCCGGTACAAGTCGTGGCCAAAACCATCGTAACGGAATCCGTCACCAATGTGCGCTTCACAGCGGAATACAGTTATCACCACGGCTATTATGATCACGCCGAACGGGAGTTTCGCGGCTTCGGCAGAGTAGACCAAAAGGATACTGAGTATTTCGATGTTTTTGAACAGTCCGGCGCAAGCAACATCGT
>JADLCC010000385.1 GCA_020847425.1 Saprospiraceae bacterium | reverse complement strand
TATCGTTGAAGAAAAATGTGTTCAATCTTCTTTAACGATATGCCACTCACGACTCACGACTCACCACTCACGTTAAATTACAGTTGTTCAAACCTAACATTATCCACACAGGCTTTTACGTGCGAGCTGCCATTGTTGAACGCCACGCCGAAATCCTCGGTGATGGTAGACAGGTCGCTGATCTGCGTGCTGCCCGCGTAGAACGATGTAAGTGGAATAGTGATGGTGATCCAGCCGTTGGTGGTGTACGAGCCTGTAGATTCCCAGGGTTTCCAGTAGTACCAGAAATCGCCGGCAGAACCTTTCAGACGCCAGGCGAGTTCACCGCCCGTAATCGGTTCCAATACGTTGATGTCAAATTTCAACACGTACTGGCTGACATTCGTACCGATGGTCGCGCCGGGGAAGTTGTTCGCGCCATTGCGCCAGAAGAACCCTGTCCAGCCGTTGCAGTTGTGGTCAACATAATAGTAACTGGAGCCGTCCAGAGAAAGCGCCGGATCATTTTGTACGTTTCCGGCATCATTCCACCAGTAGGTCAAGGCATCAAAGTTGAAAAAGACCAGGTTCGGGTCAGCCACAGGATCTACGCCGGCGATATTGATCACGGGCGATTCGATGATTTCTCCGGTAGCAGTAATCAGTTTAATTACTCCGTTGCCGGTTTTGGCATTTGCCGGAACAACTACCTGGATCAGGGTTTCCGTTTTCAGGCCGAACATGGTAGCCTGAACATCGATCGGGAATACCACCCCCGTCACTGCATCCAGGTTCACGCCCACGATATCGATCATGTCGCCCGGCCTTGCGCTGGCAGGCATGGAGGTAATCGTAGCCGAGGTGGAAGCCAGAATAGTGAGTGATACTGCCGAAATTACATCATCACCATTATTGGCGATCAGGTGGATAGGGCCGGAAGCCGTACCAACAGGCACGTTTACGGTCAGTTCGGTCAGCGTCGCGCTGATCACCGGCGCTTCTGTGCCGCCCATAAACTGGACTTTCGCCACGATATCGAGGTCGTTTCCGGTTACCGTCAATACGTTGTTTACCTGGATTTCAGTGGGCGACAGGGTAGCGATGCTGGGTTTTACCAGCGTAAGCGCTGTGCCTGAATTAACCGTTTTGCCGGCAGCCGTACTGAATGCAACGGTACCTTCCGTGGCATCCGACGGTACGCTGACCACCATTTCAGTACCTGTATTGCTTTGCACGGCGCCTACTTTGCCGCCGCCGAAGGTAACGCGTGTTACCAGATCGAGGTCGACGCCGCTGACGGTGACGCTGGAACCCGTTTTAGCCGGGTCGGGCGAGATGGATGTGATCGTTGGGACAGCCATAACTACTTCCTGTGCGGTGACGACTTCCACCAGCGAGGCAACGACCAGTTTGATCGCGCCGTCTTTGGCGTCAGCAGGCACATTCAGCACGAGTTGTGTCGCCGAAGCGCTGGTGAAACTGCTCACTTTTGAGCCACCGTTGAAGATCACTTCCCTGGTCAGATCGAGGTCCGTACCGTCGATCGTCAGTGCAGTACCCGCTTTTACGGGCGTAGGCGATACCTGTGTGACGACGGGCAGCGACACCAACAGTTCGGTGGCAGATTCCACTAAAATCGGATCGACAGCACCATTGGAAATGACAAACAGGCCGGTTTTGGCGTCTTCCGGGACTTTTACCTCGATTTTCGTTTTGGTCTGGCTGACAAAAGCCGTGTCATTCACGGTTTTTTTGTTGGAAAAAATTACGTGTTTCACCAGGTTCAGGTAAGTGCCTTCAATGCTGATGATCGCTCCGGGCCTGGCCGCTGCCGGGCTGAAGGAAGTGATCGTGATCGGCTCGGAAATTTTCAGTTCCGTTTTGGTCTGAATATCGCCCTGCGGGGTTTTCAGCACCACTTTGCCATCGACGGTGGCTTCCGGCACTACCAGGACCAACTGGTCGGCTGTTTTGGTTTTAAATGTATTGACCTCCACATTGTTGGCCAGCACGACGGACGTCACCTTATCGAGGTTGGTACCGATGAACCGCAGATCGCCGCCCCGCAAAACAGGGGAAGGACCGAAACTCAGCAGTTGTATCAGATCGGCATCAGTATCATCGTCTTTCTTGCAGGCTTCAATGACACACAAAGCGGCCAGAAAGGCAATGAGCAGCAATGGCTTTATTTTAAATAGTTGTGACATGGCAAGTGAGTTGGTTGGGAATTCGTTATTCGTTATTCGTTATTCGTTATTAGTGGTGGTAACGCTTGGTTTATGTTGATAGCCAAAAGTTACCACCACTAATAACGAATAACGAATAACCAATAACGACACTCCGGTGGTTGACTATTTTTGAACAATACGAA
Source organism: Saprospiraceae bacterium (assembly GCA_020847425.1). Lineage (GTDB taxonomy): Bacteria > Bacteroidota > Bacteroidia > Chitinophagales > Saprospiraceae > M3007. The sequence goes on along the minus strand of JADLCC010000385.1, from coordinate 10,119 downwards.
CATTATCAATGGCGATCTGCACCGGATTTGGCCCTGCGGCCGGTCCGAACAGCATCATGGTGACGTTCGTGAGCGAATTCAGGTTGCTGATGGAAGTGGTGCCGTTTTCATTGTCATCCGCATCATCTTTACCATATTTGAATTCCGTCAGCGGAATGGAAATGGTCACCCAGCCCTCCGTTTTATACGGACCTGATTTCCAGGGCCTCCAGCGCGCGAAAACGGTGCCCGGCGCATCCCGGCCATGGTCTTCCGCGAAGGGGCCGAAGAAGATTTCCATGCGGACATCCTTCCACTCGATCGGTACGTTGGCTTCAAATTTGAGCACCAGGTCGTTGATACTACCGGTCGCTACCGGCACATTACCCCGGCCGCGCGGCGCCCAGTATTGCATGGTCAGTTCGTTGGTCCACATCCAGGCGCCATCGGCTGCGTGTTTGAAAAAAGCATAGTTGCCGGCGCAGGGATCCAAGGGGCTGTTGACGATGGGCGCCGTCCATGTTTCATGGTTTTTACCATCGTAATCGAGCAGCACATTGCGGTTGTCGCGGAAAATAAAAGAAGAGCGTGCCGTACCAAAATTGGTTCTTACTATAATATTCCCTGGTGTTGCCCCTGCCGGAACCTTCACATGAAGTTCCGTTTTCGTGAGGGAAAGGATTTCTGCCTGCAGGTCTTCCGCGAAAAAGACTTTGGGTTCAAAAAAGAAATCGCCGTACAGGATGACCGTGCCGCCGTCGGGGACGTATTCGCTTTTGGTACCGCTGATAACAGGCGCAGGAATATTGATGGAAAAATCATGCAACAATTCGCTGCCATCACCAAAAACCATACGGATTTTGCTGGTGACCGTACTGGGCACTGTGCTGGGCACATTCACCAGGATGGTTTTATTTGTGATATAAGTCGGATTGAGCGTAGCCAGTTGGTCGTTGAACCAAATTTGTTTGGTATCTCCCAGGTTGTCACCCACAATGGCGATCAGGCTACCCATAAAAGTTCCTACTAAAAGCGAGTCGGAAACCTCCGGGTTGGTGGAGCGGATATAATAAATAACCGGCTTTCCGTCGTTGGGCTTGACTTCGTCTTTTTTGCAGGAAATGATACTGGTGACCACAGAAGAGAGGACCAGCAGCAATGTTATTTTAAGAAATGATTTCATGTTAAAAAACATTTGATCGTTTTAAAATTTCAGTTTGAACACATTTTTAATTAAAACACACAAGTAGTTATTCGTTATTAGTTATTCGTGCTCATAATCAAGCATTTACAATCAATTGAACCTAAACTAACCTCGACTAATACTTAGGCACATATTTCACATAAGTTTGATAATCAAAAAACTATGTTTTCTATGTGCCTATGTGTTTGTTTTTTCTTAAGTAAAAGGGCAAAATTAGTTTGAACTAATTCTTCTGTAACTCATTGGTTATCATTGCCTTTTGCCCTTTGCAATTTTGCCCTTTTACTTAGAACTTGTAATCCTCGGCCGGTGCGGAAGGCGCCAGCAGCGCATTGGTTACAATTTCCGACGCCGGTATCGGCATCCAGATCTGCGACGCGGAGATCACAATCGGGCTGGGCGGCGGAATCAGGTTGTAGCCTTCCACCGTGTTTTCATCCGGTGCATTGGGTGCATTGTTGCGCTGGTAGGTGTACTCGCGTTGTTGCGCGTTCAGCGCCGCAAGGGTAGCGCTCGGGTCGCGGTAGTATGCGCGTTTGATATCGAACCAGTACATGCTTTCAAAGCCGAATTCGACACGGCGTTCGTTCATAATATCCTGGAAGGTAAAACTGGACCTGGCAGGAAGCCCGGCGCGTGTACGGATGGCATTCAGGTAACCCAGGGCCTGTGCATCGCTGGTGGAAGACGCCGAACCGAGGGCTGCTTCCGCATAGGTCAGGTATGCATCGGCCAGGCGGATCATATACTGGTTGATGGCTGTTGCCTGTCCGGTAGACACTTTGCCGCCGGTATCTGCAGCGCTGCCGACGATGTACTTTTTCGCGTTGTTCAGCACCGGAGCGGAGCCTTCAAGGGTGATATTCGGGTCGCTCGGGTCTCTTGTCACGATATTGTAGCGGTATCCGCCTGCTGCTTTGTTGATTTCCGGGTAAAAATCGCCGGAAGACATGAATACGGCGGATTTGCGTTTGTCGCCTTGTTCAAAACTGTTCACAAAGTCGTAGGAGGCCGATTTGCCGCCGCCCCAGCACTCGCTGTTGCCGGTCATTAGGCTGCCCCGAGCCCAGTTGGCCTGGCGGCTGTTGCCGAAAGCATACGAACCTTCCATCCATTGCAGGGCAAAGAGGCTTTCCGGGTTGTTGTTGTTGTCAATTTTGAACAGGTCGGCGTAATTCGGCATCAGCGACAACCCGCTGTTGGAGATTACATCGGCGGCGAATTGTTTGGCTTTGCTGAAATTGTCGGCAGAGTTGGCATCGCTGAGGTTTTGCGCCAGCGTGAGGTGTACTTTAGCCAGCAGTGTTTTTGCCGCCCACTGCGTCAGTCGCCCCGGAGCATCGGAAGTCGGCAGGTTGGCAGAAGCAAACTCCAGGTCCCTGCGCACAAATTCCAGTACGCTGGAGCGGGTGTTTTTTGGCAAAAACAGGTTGTTGGTGGCTACCAGTTCCGTAGAGTTTTCTACGATCGGCACATCGCCCCAGTATTCGGCCAGCATGTAGTAGCAATAGGCACGGATGAAACGGGCTTCGCCCAAGGCCTGGTCGATCACCAACTGGTCTACCTTGCCTGCAGCAGCGCGGGGCATGTCGTTGATGATAGAATTGGCATAGGAAACGACCCGAAACAGGCCTTTCCAGCCCGAAGTCAGGTGCGCATTACCACCCGAAAAGGAAAAGAAGAAAAACTGCCCTTCCTGGTCGTAGGTGTAATACATGTTGCCCGACATCACATCGCCGGCCAGCCAGAAAAATTTGTCATTGAAATCGAACCAGGGGAAACCGTACAAAGAGGCCGTAGCGGCTTTGATCTCGCCCGCTGTTTTGTAAAAGTTGTCGGCAGTGAGCCGGTCCTGTGGTTCAATTTCCAGAAATTCTTTGCTGCAGGAGCCGAACGACAGCGCCACGCATAAAGACAGGATATATTTGAAATTATTCTTCATGATTTTTTCAATTGTTGTAATGAAATATTGGTTGAGAGGTTGATTGTTGAGGGGTTGAGGGATTGTTGATGAGGCTGTATCTCAACCCCTCAACATCTCAACTCCTCAACCTTTAAAAATCCACATCAATACCAAACGTATACACCCGCGGAGTAGGGTAGCGACCCATATCGACATTCTGCAACAGGGGGTCCTGGTTGAATGCGCCGATTTCTGGATCGTAGCCGCTGTACTTCGTGAAAGTGTGCACGTTTTGTGCATTCATATACACTTTCAGGTTTTCCACGCGATACTTTTTCGTGAATTTTTTCGGCAACTGGTACGCCAGGCGAATGTTCTGCAGGCGCAGGTAGGAGCCATCCTCGATAAAGCGGTCGGACATGCGGTTGTTGCGGTTGTTGTCTGTCGTAGTCGGACGCGGAATATCGGTGCCTGGATTCGCCAGCGTAACATTGGCGGGGTCCAGATCCGAGCCGTTCGGGTCGCGCAGGCTGTACTGTGCGCGGTTGAACACCGAAGCAGACTGGTTGGCATATACATTGCTCATGCCTTCGATCTGTACGCGGGAATAGTTCAGGATATCAGCGCCGTAAGAGCCGGTGAGGTACACCACTAGGTCGAACGGACCGTACGAGAAGGAGTTGTTCACCCCGAATGTAAAGTCCGGATTGGGGTTGCCGATGATCGTCTGGTCGTCCGTATTAATGACGCCATCGCCATTCAGGTCTTTAAATTTTACGTCGCCGATCCATACGCCGGCGCGTTTGTCCACCAGGTTTTTGCCGTCGTTGTTCGGGTTGTTTACCTGCACGGCATGTGCCAGGATATCCTCCTGACTGGCGAAAATTCCTTCAGTCTGGTAACCGTAGAACATGCCGAGCGGCTGGCCGACTTCCGTTTTGGTGGCTGTCTGGAATTCGCTGTACCAGTACAGGTTGCGCCAGTAAATGCGGTTGGCGTCATCCAGTTCTTTGACCAGGTTGCGGTTGCGGGAGAACGTGATGTCTGTTCCCCACTTGAAATTTTTCATTTCGATGTTGTGGGTGTGGAGCGAAAGGTCGAAACCCTTATTTTCCATTTTACCCACATTGCCGAATGGCGCCCGGATATCCTGCCAGCCGGTTCCGCCGAGGTAACTTGGAACGGAGAGTTGCAGCAGCATGTCGGTGGTTTGTTTGTTGTACACATCGAACGACAGGTCGATACGGCCTTTGATCAGCGAAATATCTACCCCGGCGTTCAACTGTTTGGTGGCCTCCCATTTCAATTTCGGGTTGGAAATTTTTTCCAGGCGGTAAGCCGTGCCGAAAGGCGAATTAATCGCCAGCAGGGAAGCGCCGTAGAGGTAGTTGGCAATCGCCTGGTTGCCCACTTCGCCGTAGCCGAGGCGGATTTTCAGGTTGGTGTTGAGCGAGCGCATAAATTTCTCGTCGCCCAGGCGCCAGGCCACTGCTGCGGATGGGAAATAACCCCAGCGGTTTTCCGGTCCGAATTTAGATGAACCGTCGGCCCGCATGGTAAATGTGACCAGGTAGCGGTCGAACAGGCTGTAGTTGAAACGGCCGAAGTAAGAGGCGATAGAAGCGGCGTCTTTCCAGCCGGAAGTGCGGGAGGTGACGTCGTCGCCTTCGCTCAGTACGGGGATGTCGTTAGACGAGAAGTTTTTCTTCGTCACCAGCGAACCCTGCCAGTTGGATTTTTGTGCTTCCTGGCCCACCATGGCGGTCAGCCGGTGCGTTTCGTTGTCCAGCACTTTATATGTCAGGTAATTTTTCCAAACCCAGAAAAAACTGCTTTCCTCGCGCTGGCGCAACTGGTTTTCCGTATTGATCAACACGCCCCACTGATATGTCGGGTGAAAAGCCTTGTTCAGGCCGTGGTTGTCGTCAAAACCGATTTCGGAACGGAAAGTCAGGTTTTTGAGCAGATCGAGGTCGCCGTACACATTGCCCATCAGGCGCTGGCGGGCGAGGGTATTGTTGCGTTGCAGCGCCGCAGCCACAGGGTTGTAAGAGGCGCTGGTAAAGGCTGCTTCCGGGCCGGCGTAGTCGCCGTCGATGTCGCGCACGGCAATATCCGGCTGGGTGAGCAGGGCCTGCATAATAACGCCGTCGCCGCCGTCATTCAGCGTGATTTTTTCGTCGGTTGCGGAGTAAGCAAGCGAACCGCCCACTTTGAACCAGTCTTTCACCTGGTTGTCGAGGTTGATGCGCGCGGTGTAGCGTTCAAAATCGGAACCGATGATGATGCCATCCTGCTGGAAAAAACCACCTGAAATGGCATATGACGTTTTGTCTGTTCCGCCGGATACGGACAACTGGTGGCTCTGCATACCTGCATCCCTGAAAATTTCATTTTGCCAGTCGGTACCCGAGCCCAGCAAAGAGGGGTCGAGGTAGCGCTGATTGGGTTGCAGGCCGAGGTCCTTAGAGATCTGCAACTGATAGTCTGCGTACTGTGGCAGGTCCATCATATCCAGTTTGCGGCCCAGCGTCTGGTTGGCGTAGTAACCGTTGTAGGATATTTTCGACTCGCCTTTTTTGCCGCGTTTGGTGGTGATCAGGATCACACCGTTGGCAGCGCGCGCGCCGTAAATAGCGGAAGAAGAGGCATCTTTGAGTACTTCGATGCTGACAATATCATTCGGATTGATCGCGGAAAGCGGATTGACCCGATTCTGGCCGTTGGCGCCGCCTGCCCAGTCGAAACCGGAAACATTGGTGCCGTCGCCCTGAAACGGAATACCGTCGATTACATACAAGGGTTCGCTGGAGCCTGTAATGGAGTTGGCGCCGCGAATACGAATGGAAGCGGCGCCGCCGGGCTGACCCGAATTCTGGGTCACCTGAACGCCGGCGATACGACCCTGCAGAGCCTGGTCGAGGTTGGTTACCACCGAGTTTTTGAGTTGTTCGCTGGATACCGAGGAAACCGCGCCGGTCAGGTCGCTTTTTTTCTGGGTACCATAACCGACCACAACCACCTCATCCAGCAGGTCTTCGCTGGCATTCATAATAAGGTTGACGGAAGAGCCGTCGGCGGGTACGGTCACAACCTGATCTGCAAATCCGGTATAAACGAATTGCAGGCGCTCGCCGGGCGATGCCTTGATGGTGTAAGCGCCTACCGCATCGGTAACGGCGCCTCTGGTGGGCTCATTGATTACCCGGATAGTTACCCCGATGAGCGGCTCGCCGCCGGGGTCCGTCACATTGCCACGAATCGTGAGCGATTGGGCGGACAGCAGGGTGAAACAGCACAGCAATGGGAGCATTGCCAGCCATCGCAGTCCTGCCTGGAAAGTAATTGATTGCATCATAACAATAGAATGGTTTAGTGATTTGTGCTTGACCATATTATTCCCAAAGATGCCATTTTCAATTCCCAATTTCCAGGGGGTAAATCATTCAAATAGGAGGGGTAAATTTTGCAGTGGGGTGGTGTGGAATAACTTTTTTTGGTTTTGAACAGATTGGCCCCCTTTATTGGCCAAAAAACCACCCTAGGCCATGAGTTGCGTCACCCATCTTTGTGCGAATTACAATAGGCGAGCATGTGATTTTTCCACATATAATTCTGATTTGTAGTTTCAAGTAACTTCATACGAAAATGGGTTAGTTGGAGGGAGGGCGGTAGTAAGTACCGGCCTCCTTCTTTGTAATTCTCCTTGTACATTGGTAATTGTACATTGGTAATTGTACATTGGTAATTGAAAATTAGTACTTCAAAATTTTTCAATTTTCAATGTCTAATTTTCAATTTTCAATGCAAATAAGGATGAGCGAAACAGCACACTACCCCTTATACTCGCTCGGCACCACCCCGAACCGTTCCTTGAAACGCTCGCGGAAATACTTCAAATCTGTAAAACCCACCTTGTAAGCCACTTCCGAAATATTGAACTGGCGGGTATCGAGCAACTGGGCGGCGCGTTTGAGCCGGATGTTGCGGATGAGCGTGTTGGGTGTTTCGCCGGTGAGGGCCTTCAATTTGCGGTACAACTGCATGCGGCTCATGGCAATCTGGTGCGCCAGGTCGTCTATGGAGTATTCGCTTTCGTCTATGTGCGCTTCTACGAGGCTGATGAATTTTTGCAGAAATGCCTCATCGATGGCATTGACGGTAACAGCCGAGGGGCTGAGTTCGAGCGATTTGCCGGATTGTTCCTTCAGGCGCTCGCGGATGGCGATCAGGTTGCGGATGCGCAGTTGCAGCAGTTGCAGATTAAAGGGTTTGGTGATATAGTCGTCGGCGCCGGTTTCCAGGCCTTCGATTTTATGCACCAAAGAAGTGCGTGCCGTGAGCAATACGACAGGCAAATGGCTCGTAAGGATATTCGTTTTTAAGCGTCGGCAGAGTTCGATACCATCCATTTCGGGCATGGCGATATCGCTCAAAATCAGGTCGTATGACTGCTCCAGGGCTTTTTCGAGCGCCTGCACGCCATTGGAGGCTTCTTCCACTTCGTAAGTTTCCTGCAGGTTTTTACTCAAATAACTGCGGATATCGTGGTTGTCTTCCACCACCAGCAGGCGGTACCGGTGTTGCGGATGTTCCGGTTTTGTTTCCTGAATGGTCGCCGTCTCGATATGGGGTTCGTGGTTGGTAAAATGTTTGGGATGATGGCCGTGGCTGCCGTGTTCCAGTATTTGATCGGGTGAAAGGTGTTTGTTGCCAGCGGGCAAAATGACCGTAAAAACGGCTCCTGTATATACGGTCCCGTTTACATTGCGCACCTCGATGCTGCCGCCGTGCTGATCGATAATAGATTTCACCAAAGAAAGCCCGATCCCGGTACCCCCGAACAAGGTGCGCCCCGGCTGTTGGGCGCCCTGGTGAAAAGGGTTGAAAATCCGCTCCAGGTCTTCTGCCAGGATACCCGGCCCGGTGTCCGAAATGCTGATTTCAACGGAAGTATCCTTCACTTGTTGAAGTTGTACGGAAACCTTGCCGCCATCCGGCGTAAATTTAAATGCATTGGACAACAGGTTGAAAAGCACCTTTTCAAGTTGGTCGTGGTCGAGCCAGGCTTCCAGGGGCTCGGGTCCGGGGTCAAACTCCAGTTGAATTTTATGCTGTTCTGCCAATGGTTTGAACGACAGCAAAATTTCCTGCACAAACACTCCGACATCCGTTTTTTCCGCCCGCACTTTCATCAGGCCGGCCTCGCTTTTTCTAAAATCGAGCAACTGGTTGATCATCGTCAGCAGTTTCCCGGCGTTTTGGTACATCAGGGTAAATGTTTTCTGCAGGCCCCTGTTGGCGGCATTTTCCCGGAGTAATTGTTCCAAAGGGCTGATAATCAGGGTTAAAGGCGTGCGTAACTCGTGGCTGATATTGGTGAAAAACTGGATTTTCATCTGGTGCAATTCCTCCGATTTTTCCCGTTCGAGCCGTTCGAGTGCCAGACTGGCGCGGTATTCTGCCCGCAGGTGCGTGATGCGCCACACGCCGTAAAGCAATAAAACGCTCAGCAACACGTAGATGCAATAGGCCCACCAACTGAGCCAAAAAGGTGGTTTGACACAGACTTTTACCTGCACCGGCTCGCTCCAGACGCCATCACCGTTGGCAGATTTTACCCAAAAAACAAACTCCCTGTACGGCAGGTTGGTATAGTGCGCAAAACGTTTGTCGGCATCGGTATACACCCAGTCGGGGTCAAATCCTTCCAGTTTATAGGCAAAACGGTTGTTTTTGGGCTCCGCAAAATGCAGGCTGACAAATTCGAAGGACAACACGTTGTCGCGGTAGCTGAGCACGATTTCGGGCGTTTCCGCGATGCTGTTTTTCAGGATAATCCGCCCATTTTCCATTGGGCCGATAGCAACCGAGTGGTTGGACAACAGGAAATCGGACAACTGGGTCAGGGGCGGCACACTGTCGGGGCGGATGGCGCCGGGCGCGAACAAACTCATACCGTTGGCGCCACCGAATGCGAGCAGCCCCGAAGGAAGCCGCGTAGCGCAGTTGTTCATAAAAAAATTGTCCTGTAAACCGTCGAGCACATCGAAAGATCTGATTGTCACTGACTTGTCGTCGTGGTATTGCAGGTCGGCAATGCCGTTCAGGGTACTGATCCAGAAATGGCCTTCGCTGTCCTCTACCATAGATTGAGCGATATCGCTGGGCAGCCCGTCTTCCTGCGTAAACAAACGGAAACGGTTGCCGTCTTCCTCCAGGAGGTTAACGCCCCGGCTGGTGCAGATCCAGAGTCTTCCGCGGCTGTCGTTGAACAGTGCGTTGATTTTGTCATTGCTCAAACACCCGGGTTGCCCGGCAATAAAACGGTATTGTCTTTCCAGGTGCAGGCTGCGTTCCACCGGATCGAACAAGAATTTTAACAGCCCATTGCCCCGTGTGCCGACGTACAACATGGTCTGGCCGTTTTCCTTTTTTTCCAGTAGCGACACATTGGGCGAAGCCGTCAGGCTCATGTCACCGACGGTCTGGTAGTGTTTGAGTGTGCTGCTGCGGGAATCAAAATGCGCCAGTCCGCCATCCCACAGCCCAAACCACATACCGCTTTCCGCCGAAGGGCAAAGGTGCATCACATAGTTGTCGTTGATGAACGGCGGGGCGTTTTGGGAAAACTGTTCCAGTTTTGAAATCCTGCCGCCGTTCGCAGGAAAATCCCGCTCGCGCATGCGCATTACCCCTGCCCCCTGGGTGGATAACCACAGCCAGCCCTCTTTATCGCGCCAGACTGCGGTGATAAAATTGGCAAAATCCGACAGCTGCGCCGGGGCGAGTATGTAATGTTGAGGTGCTGACAGCGGCGCACTGCTGCCGATCCGGTTGAGTCCGCCATTGGTGGCTGCCCACAGGCTGCCGGGTACGCCGCCATTACAAATACTGCTGACAATACTGTTGGCGCCGATACCTTTCTGGTCGAAACGGACGCTTTGAAAAGGTTTTCGCCGCAGGTTGAGTTTGTTTGCACCTTTATCCGTGCCGATCCAGAGAATGCCGGTCCGGTCCTGGTACAGCGAGC
>JADLCC010000384.1 GCA_020847425.1 Saprospiraceae bacterium | reverse complement strand
TCGCGCACCGGTGTACTGTATGGTTGTCCGACATAAATAATGAGGTATCCTTCTGCCTGGCGCAGCGCGCTCGGGTCGCCGCCCACGAGGTTGGTGGGCGTGTAGCCGGTCCAGACACCGCCGTTGGGCGAGGCGTTGAACCAGATATTGCCCTGCCCGCTGCCGTAGAAACGCAGGGTCGTCTCATTTTCCAAAACATAGTTGCCCGTCCAGTTGTGTGCGGGGTCTGAATTAATGTTTGATACCTGGGAAAAAGTCAGCCCATCGGGCGATACATAGTGGTACGCACCGGCTTGCGGCGCGCCGGCGGGCGCTGCGTAATGCCAGCCGGTGTTGAAAAAGATTACGGCTGGATCGATCACTCTGTTGCCGGGGTGATCGACCCGGGCGCCGGGTTCAAACTTGAAATGCACGCCATCGGAGCTGATTGCCGAGTACGTATTGACCGATGCGTCAAGGCCCATCATGGGCATGCCTTCGCTCGAAGAAAAATACATGCGCAGGCGTCCGTCGTTCAGCCGGGCCAGCGTGGGGTCGAAGGGCCGCTGGTAGTTGGCTGGGAAACTGTCGATGACGATGGGCGTCGGAGCCGTCCAGGTAATGCCCCGGTCGTAAGAAAACTTCACAGCCACCCGGTCCCAGCTCAGGCTACCCACCGGCGCGCGGAACCATTGAAAAACGCAGGCCAGGGTGTCGCCTTTCCATTGAATCGCGGAAGGCACGCCCGAAGAATCCTGAAAAATGGAAGGTGTGTCGAACAGCACGCCATCGGGGGAATATGCGATGCGGAGCGGGTTTTGCCAGGGGAAGTTGCCCTGGGCGGAGAGGAGCGCTGCGGAACAGACGAGCGGGAGGAAGAGGTAACGCATGAGGAAGATGTTTTTTTGAGGAGTGAAGTTAGTGCGTTTGGCCTCCAATCAATATTTCACGGGCGGTTTTACCGCTTTGGCAGGCATTTGCCGGCAGGCAGCAGCCTGAAAGCGCCGGATGTGTTTGATCTGCGGGCAAGGTGGCGTTTTTAGAGGGTATAAATAAGCCAGCAGGTTTCGTAGGAACAATAGAATTGCAATAATTTTACACGCTGTTTTTTGCAAAAAATATTATTCGGATCGCCACTTATGCAATCCTACCACACCTCCCTCCCCATCCGTGCCGCCCTCGCTCAACTTTTCCAGCGTTTCGGCTTTCAGGATGATGCCTACACCGCCAAATGGTTTGCGTTGTACATCGGTAAAACGCCGATTATTTACCTGCCCAATATTCCGAGCCGGGTGCGGGTGGCGCGTTTTCACGACATACACCATGTGCTGACGGGTTATCCGGCCAACTGGCGGGGAGAGGCCGAAATCGGCGCCTGGGAACTTGCCACGGGTTGCCGAAACTCATTTGTGGCATGGTTTCTCAATGGCGGGGCAGTATTGGTGGGGCTCGTTTTGTACCCGCGCGACGTCTGGAGGGCGTTCAAAAGGGGGCGGAACACCCGTACCAATTTGTACCACGACTTTGAATACGAACTGCTGCTGGATATGACAGTCGGCGAATTGCGCCAGGCGATTGGGCTGGCGGAGGCGTAATGCGCCTCAATACACCCACCAGCGCCGAAAACGCAGGACTACGGCAACTGCTATGAGCGCCATGCCAGCCAACGCAACGTATTCCACGCTCACGGCGTCGCCTGCCGCGCTTCTTTTCAGGTAAATGCCAAGTAATGCCCAAATGACCGCCAGACCGTGGAAAATCATGTTTCGGCTCCATACCATATAAGTTGCCAGACCTGCTCCAACAGCAATCATCAGGCCGGCCCAGGTGGCATCCGGAATACCGAAACCCTGCCAGCCCACTGCTACCAGGAAAGCGGTAATATTGGCGATAAATGCCACCGTGATCCAGCCCTGGTAGAGCCCGAAAGCGGTATGCGCGATCCGTTTTTCAAACAAACTGGTTTTGGCGCGGCCATTCAAAATGCCTTCGTTGATCCTGACCAGTCTTATGAGCAGGGAAAGCATAATTACCATGGAAAAACCGATTTGTCCCCAATGCCAGGCAAACAACCATGCAATATTCAACATGCAGGAATAGACAAATTCCCAGCCGATGTTTTCCACGTTGGCCGCCGCCTGTGCGCGTTGACGTTTGCTAAAAAGTCCGATGGCCTGTACTAGTATCCAGAGGAGCAGAACCGAATAGATGGCGCCCCAGATGGCAAAAGTGAGGCCTGCCGGGACAAACAGGTTCGGGTATTCGTCGGAGAGTTCCCCGGGTGTTTTCCCGTTGAGCGGCAAACTGTTGGAAAGGAAATTGACGATGATCACGGCGCTGAAACCGAGCAAATTGGCCAGCACAAGGGTGGTGTAGCGGCTATTCATAGGTGTGGTTTGATTTTTTGTAAAAATAGTGTGTATTTGTAAAATATCACGTCTGCATACAATACCCTTCACCGCAATAAGTTCATTGTTATGATCCACATTAAACGATTCCTCAGATATTGTTGTGCTGTCCCCTGTTTTTTATCAGCATTGCAACAACCCGCCACTGCACAGGAAATTTTGGCCTATTTCAAACCGCTGCCCGCAACCGACACGTTGCATGTGGAAGTAAACCTGGAACCTGACAGCCTGGCTGCCGCCGACACCATTCCCAACCGGCTGTTTTTCAGTGAAATACCGACCGTTTTTATTCAGGACATCGAATACATCGCCGACTCTTCAGCAGCCCTTGTGCTGGTCCGGGGGCTTTTCCCATTGAATGACAGCATAGCGGCGTATTGGGTAGAAATCAGACAGTACTGGTTTCAGCACCATGCTTTGCTGCTGTACGATCAGTCCCGCAAAAAGTTTGTCGATATGGTCCGGCTGGCAGAGTGGTACGGCGGCGAAAGCGGGCAGATACTGGTTGGCAGTTGGGTGTTTGATTATGACGGCGACGGTCAAAAGGATATTTTCCGGCGGGAAATCCGCCATAGTTTGATACCCGATGCCGATACGTTGCTGGAACGGACCGAAGAAATGGCAGAGTTGCTGCGCTGGAAAAACGGCCGGTTTCAGGAGGAAATTATTTATTATCCTTTTAGGGATAACCCCGCGCAATACAACCCTTTCCCGATCCGGTCGTTCTGGCGGGACGAATGACCGGGTAACCAGGGCTTTAATCGACTCTATTGCTTATTCGTCAGGCTGTGGTTGCATTTGCCGGCTACATCTGTGCCTGTGCACCCCGACTTGCCCTCACATCCCACAATATCCCCGTTGACTATAAACAGACGGCAACAGGTACTGCCATTGCTCGTGCAGGTATGCCGTTCCGTGGGAGTCATTTTGATTTTGCCCTTCGATGTTGACCGCAACGCATATTCCACACCGATGGGTACGTTCGAGCCGTTTTTTGTACCGATTGCGGTTAATGCCACTTTGGTATAAAGAGAATCAAACGCTATTTCAATTTCCCGGAAGTTTGTGATCCCGTCTATTTCAAACGCGTATTTGCCAACCTGGGCCAGGTATGCGGCGACTGCAGGTTCTGCCGTTGCAAGGCTCCATTTGCCATCAACTTTTCGGCAACGGATCGTGGTAGATAGGTTTTTGTCCCCCAGTGCGATCTCTGAAGGGCGGGGTGTTTTTGCTGTGGAAGAAGACGGGGCGCAATGGCAAAGGTCCAAACAGGCGAGTATGATAAAAAGGAGTTGTTTCATTAGGGTTATGTAGTTATAGGTTATCTGGTTTGATAATCAGGCATTTGCGCCTCGGGAGGTGTTTATTTTATGCTTACAATATACTGGGCTGTGACATTTTTTACCTGCTGCAAGGTACAAAGGAATGATGCGTGCTGTGTATTCTTTCTGCCTCTCTTGGTATTCCTGCACCCAACAACCGACGCCCCACCGCCGCGCTTTGGTGTTTTTTTCAACACCAAGCGCACACGTACAGCACGATACTGCAAACCACAACCCTTCTCCCCGAACTAAACTTCAGATGTACCATTCCAGTCATCGCCATACCAAAAATGTGTCAAAAAAGGCCACTGGCGATCCCGGTTCATATAAAAACCGGCAGATG
>JADLCC010000383.1 GCA_020847425.1 Saprospiraceae bacterium | reverse complement strand
GAAATGAATGCTTCATACTTTCACTGTCTTCAATCTTCTTCAACGATATGCCACTCACAACTCACAACTCACAACTCACTATCTTTGCCCCACATCAACAGTCGAACATGAAGAAAGGTTTCCAACGCGTAATCCCCATTTTAGCCCTGCTTTTAATACAATTCATAGTTTTAGAAGCCCAAACGCTCAAACCGTACCTGCATTCGCCCACCGACCATTCCATCTGGATCAGTTGGCGCACTTCGGCCGGAACGGAAAGCACCGTTTTATGGGGCACTTCTCCGGAAGCCCTCACGCAGATGGCCAGTGGCAATTACCATACGTTTGCAGCCAATTATTTGTGGCACAGTGTAAAACTGAGCGGACTGGAACCCAATACGGCCTATTATTACAAAGTGGCAACCGGCGCGGAAAGTTCAGTAGTATTTCGCTTTCGCACCTACCCCAACCCTTCCGGCGCCAACGGGCACATCCGCGTACTCATTGTGGGCGATACCCAGCACCCGACCACTGCGCAGCGCACCTTCCAGGCCGCAAAGGAAAAACTGACTGAAAAATACGGCCCCAACCTCGAAGATGAAGTACAACTCATCCTCAAACAAGGCGACAATGTGGATGCAGGGGTGCTGTCGCAATACATCTCCATGCACTTCGATCCGCTCAGCAACCTCTCCGGAAACATTCCGACCATGACGGTTCTGGGCAACCACGAATACTACCAGAACAGCGACCTGTCCTTCTATTTTCCGCATTTCGAGTTCGACGACCCCGACCTGCAATACAACGGTCTGGCCGGTGAAAATGGTGAGCATTACTACGCTTTCCGCGCCGGCCCCGTCCTGTTCTGTATGCTCAATTCCAATGAATGGTGGAGCAGCCAGACAGAATGGCTCGGTTCGGTGGTAGCCGCCGCTAATGCCGATCCGACCGTAAAATGGGTTTTCGGCACGGCGCACCACCCCTTGCGCTGCGAGAACTGGATATCCGACGGCTCCGCTTATATCCGCGACCAGATCATCCCCACCTTGCTGGGTTCCGAAAAAACGGCCATGTACACCTCCGGGCACTCGCACATGTACGCCCGCGGTTCCAACCGCGACTCTTCCGTTTGGGAAGTCATCAGCGGCGGCGGCGGACTGATCCAGAACTGGAACCAGAACCCCGAACAGGACTATCCCGATGTGCAGCGCTCTTTCGATGTATGGACCTACCAGATCATGGATATCGACCTCGACGCGCAAACCATGGACGTGGAGTGTTATTCCATCGGCAACAATGACTATGTGCTGGAAAACGAACTGATCGACCGCTTTCACCGCTATTTCGGGAAAAAAGGGCCCGCGCAACCCAGCGTAACGCCGCCGACCGACACTTTGCTGAACTTGCCGTACACATTTCAGGGTTCCCCTTATTTTTCCCAGGCAGGCGAGCCGTACAATGCTACCGAATTTGAACTGGCGGGCCCTTCAGGCGATTTCGAAACCGAGTTGCTGCTGAATGTAAAACGTGATTTTGAAGACTATTTCCAGATTGAAAGCAAGGACTATTTTTCGCCGATCGATCAAATGGCGGGGGTAAATATTTTTGAATTGACTGTGGATTCCACGCAGGTTTTTGAGGGTAAAAACTGGCTGCGGGTGCGCTATCGCGACCAAAACCTGGAATGGAGCCCCTGGAGCGAACCTTTCCCTTTCCAGGCCCAAAACGGCAAAACGCCCCTGCCGCTCGAACCTATTGCCTGGTGGCATTTCGACGGCGACGCCCACGATGCTACCGGGCACGGATTCAACGGAACAGTGCCTGCCTCAGGCGTCACGTTCCCGGAAGATGAACCCGTTCGCGGGCAGGTAGCCGATTTCAACAACACCCAATCCATTCCGGTGCGCAGCGGCACGACCGCCAGTGAAGGGCTTCCGACCGTACAAATCACCGTCAGCGGCTGGGTAAAAGTGGACGTTGCCGATACCTGGGGCGGGTTTATAGGCTGCCTCCAGGACAACGGCTCGTACGAAAAAGGCTGGGTGCTGGGTACCCGGGCGCAGAAATTTTCCTTCGCCCTCGTTTCAGCCAATACCGGAACAATGACCTATTTGACTGACAATGAAGACTTTAACCTGCACGAATGGTATTATGTAACGGCCACTTACAATGGTTCGAGCATGAAACTTTTTGTCAATGGCGAACTGAAAGCGAGCTCCACGGAGCAAAACGGCGACATCGTGTATGCAGGGCTCGCGAGCGACTGGTTCGGGATCGGTTCTTATGTGGATGAAAACGAAAACTGGCTGCACGACGGCGCTTTGGATGAAATCATCATCTGGGCCCGCGCGCTTCCCGACGCCGAAGTGCAGCAACTGTACCTCAGCCAAAGCAACCTCGCCCCTGGTGTGAGCATCCTCGAACCAACCAACAACGCTACCTACATCGCGCCGGCCAGCATAACCATTGCGGCACAGGCGCAGGATACGGACGGCACTATCGGCGTGGTGGAGTTTTTTAACGGCACGCAGAAACTGTTTGAAGATACTGACGGCGCACCGTTCACTTTTACCTGGGAAAACGTACCCGCAGGCGTGCACACCTTGACCGCCAAAGCCAGCGACAACCTCGGCGCTAAAACCGTGTCGCAACCCGTAGATGTGGTGGTTTTGGTCAACATGATTCCTTCCATCAGCATTTCAGAACCTGCCAATGAGAGCCACTACACGGCGCCTGCCGATATTGCGATTGTCGCAGAGGCCGCAGATTCGGACGGCAGCATTGCGCTGGTCGAGTTTTTTGCCGGAGCCGATAAAATCGGTGAAGACACCGACGGTACGCCGTTTATATTCAATTGGGAAAACGTACTCGAGGGGACGTACGCACTAAGTGCCCGTGCCACCGACAACAACGGCGCCCAGAGCCTTTCACCCACTATTACGGTGGTGGTTGACGAGGGTGTGGGTACCAGCGAAGCACAGCCCGGGCGTATGATCCGGGTAGCGCCGAATCCGACCGGCGGCAGTTTCCGCTTTATGACCGACGAACCCCTGGGCGGCTCGACGCTGCGGGTGTACGGCGCTGAAAACCGGCTTGTACTGACACAAACACTGCTAAACAACGATGCCGACCTGAGTATCCTTCCCGCAGGCGCCTACTTTCTGGAAATAGAAACGGAAGGCCGCACGCGGTTGCGGGCTACGGTGGTGAAAATGTAAATAAAGGCCCGATGAAAAAAGTCCTTTTCCTGCTCGGCCTGCTGTTGATAATGGGTATGCGCCCGGCTCATCCGCTGAAAATGTGCGTGTGCCACGCAAAATACCAGCCCGAAACAGGCCGGCTGAACCTGACTTTCCGGTTCTTCTGGGACGACCTGGAACACGCGCTGGAACAACAAACCGGCCGCGACCTGAACCTCCCCCAAATCACCGCAGATAACAACCGCCTGCTGACAGATTTTGTGCAAAAACAGTTCGACCTCAATATCAACCGGCAGCACATGCAACTGCGCCATGTCTCGTCATCCATAGAAGATGTGGTGCTGGTTGTCGGGTTTGTTGCGGAGCCGTTTACGCCCGCTGCGGTGTACGACATCGACCTGAGCAACCAGATCCTGCTCGACGTGTACCCCGATCAGTATAATATGGTGCGGTTCGATTTTTTCGGCGACGGGAACCTGGAAACGATGCGGTTTGAACGGGCGGAAAGAAGATTGACGAAGCAGATTGTGCGGCGGAAATAAACAGGCATGCTTGCTTTCTCCGAAAAATGCCTGTAGTTTTGTACAACTTTTTCAGTTTTACATTATGTCATTGACCATTCAATTGCCATTTTCCATAGAACAACAGCTGCGCGACAAAGCCGCACGGCAGGGCGTTTCATTGGAAAAATACGTGGCGCAAGTGCTTTCGAGTGGTGTTTCCGACGCAAATGGACAACAATCGCCCAGTCTTACGGAAGACGACTTATTACTGAAAATCAATACTTCCATAGTTTCCCAAAAAGAGCTGGAACGCTTTCATCTCCTTGACAAGCGCAGGCAGGCGGAAAAACTGACGCAACAAGAGCACGAAGAATTGGTCCGTTTGGTGAACCGGATCGAAATCATGCATGCTGAACGTTTAAAATGGGTGCTGGCCCTATCTACAATTCGGAAAGTACCTTTCAGTCAATTACTGGTAGATTTAGGCATCAAAACCGCCCAGTAATGCAGTATGAGAAGTAAGCGGCTCAAAAAACTTGTTTCCGAGCGCGCGCGCGGCTGCTGCGAATACTGCTTCTCCCAGGACAAATACGCTCCCGATCCTTTTTCCATTGAACACATCATGCCGCGCTCCAAAGGCGGCAGCGACGATCCTGAAAACCTCGCCTGGGCCTGCATGGGCTGTAACGGCATGAAATACAACGAAACGCATGCCATCGACCCGATCACCATGCAACTGGTACCGCTGTTTCACCCGCGCATGCAGGTGTGGAGTGAGCATTTTCAATGGAGCCCCGGCATGACGCACGTTTTCGGACGAACGGCCGTGGGCCGGGCTACCGTGGAAAAGCTCGGGCTGAACCGGATGGGCGTAGTGAATCTGCGGGAAGTGCTGGTAATGGTGGGAACGCACCCGCCTTTTTAGAGGT
>JADLCC010000382.1 GCA_020847425.1 Saprospiraceae bacterium | reverse complement strand
CATTCAAAATACTTGCCTCTATCGGATCTAGGGTATCCAGGATGCCCAGGATTATTTCAAAATTCACGCTTAATATGATTTCGTCATACTGGCGTTGCCCTCCCTTCGAGTCAATCACCAAAACGCCACGCTCGTCTCGAACCACTTTTTCCACCTGGGTGTTCAATAAAATATCTTTACCCCGTGGCTCCACTAATTTTTCCAGCAGTTCCTGTCCGCCCCTGGGAAAACGCAGCATCGAAGTGGATTCGAAGAAGGAAAAAATGCCCGTTGCGAACAATTCTACCACATGTACCAAGGAAATCTGGTAGATATCATTTTTGCGGATATCTCCGAAAACCCAGGATAAAACCGGGCTGAAAATATGTTGCATAAAATCCTTGGAGAAACCGTTTCCAGCCATAAAATCATACAGTGTGGTGGCGCTTGCCTCGGCGGCGGCATCTCTTTCATGCAATTCTTTCATCAAGGCCGTGAACCGCTGGCATTCTTCAGCATGTGCAAGAAAAAAATCCGAATGTGAAAAAGTAGCCCAGCTTTCATCTCCGTGATGATAATAAATACCAAACTCCTGCTCGAACATGGGCAAGTCCCATAATTTGCTCAATGCTATAATGTGCGGGCTAAGCCTGAAATGGCCGGGATTCATATGGCACTTCTCCATTTGCCCGCCCACTTCAAATTCAAACATTTCAATGTGACCTCCGGGATATGCTTTTTCCTCGTAAACGGTTACCTCAAAGCCGGATTTTTTCAACATCCACGCTGCGCTGAGGCCTGAAATTCCTCCTCCTGCAATTGCAATTTTTTTTGACATAATAGAAATTTGGAATGACGAGAGTAGCTTAGCTGGACTTTGGCCAATTCAATCGCGAAAGTCCAGCTTAAAAAGACCGGATCAGTTTGGGTTGGTAAAATCGCTGGACCAGGTTTTCATCATAAGCGGAGAACATCTGCATATAACAATCGCCCAGATCACCCGGCTGGATGGTCTTTTTCAAATCTGTTAAAAACGGATGCTCATAGATTTTTCCCGCGTAGCCTTTTTTCTGGTGGATACAGATTTTGCCCGACCAATACCAAACACCGAAATAGAGGTTGTTTTCCTGCATCGTATAATACTGTCCAAAAAATGCGTCGTACAGGAAAGACGGCTCTGGATGGGTATTGATAAATTCTCGAACCGGCCCCTGTTCGTCGTACACCTTGAGGCAAGTTTTGGATTCATCCGTTTCTGCTTTTAAGCTGGACGAATAGAAGGAGGGCAAATGCAACAGGTCTTCTTCCTGTCGATTGAAGGTCTTATTGTTGGAGCCAATCCGATGCACATAAAACGTAAAGCGCGGGATGGGCATGGAAAGCGACAGGTTGGGCTGCACCATAAAAAAACGGGTAATCTCGTCGAATGCAGGCAGGGCTTCTCCGTTGATCATGTTGCCGGGATTATAGTCGTTGTACCCCAAAAACATCAGCGAAACGCCAGGCCTGATCTCATAAGGTTGAAGTCGGGTTTCGGGTGGAATATGGTCTCTGGCAATTTGGGTATCTATTTCAAACATGAAGGCAAATTGCTGTCTGATATTCCAGTCGATGACGAGTTGCATGCCGTCCACCTGGCGAACGTCCTGATATTTCGGATTCAAACTCCTTTTTTGCTCAAGGTTCATGGCGAGCTGTTTTAGTTGGATAAAAAGTTGAACTGTTCGGCAGCCTCGAGAAGGATGGCTGCTGCTTTTTCGATTTGTTCCCGGGTATGTTCGGAGGTAACAAACATTCGGATACGGGCTTCATTTTTCGGTACGGCTGGAAATTGCATAATGCTGGTATCCAGCCCTTTACGCTGCAAATAGTTGTTCAGGTCCAGTGTGTTTTTGTCGTTGCCATAGATGACTGTCAGCACCCAGGAATTGCTTACACCGAGGTTAACCTTGCCTTTGAGCAGTTGCAAAAAGTAATCGGCGTTTTCTTGGACACGCCGCCGGCGAATCTTACCCTCTTCGGAGGCAGCCAGTTCCAGAGCCTTCAGCATCCCGCCCGTTACTGCCGGGTCCAGCGCGCAGGAGAACATGCGGCACTTAGCGTAATAATTGATGTACCGGCTTATCTCTTTTCGGGCCAGCAAGGCGCCGCCAATCCCGCCAAAGCCTTTGCTGAAGGTCATCACGTACAGGTCCACTTCGTCCAGTACACCATACATTTCACACACGCCGCGCCCGTTTTCACCTGCTACCAATACCGAATGTGCTTCATCCACCAGGGTGTACGCGCCGTATTTTTTCGCCAGTTGCACGGTTTCCTTCAGGTTGCCATAATCGCCATCGCCGCTGTAAACGCCTTCCACACCGACCAGCACGCGGGTATACCCATCACAGACTTCCTCCAGGATCTTTTCAAGGTGTTCCATGTCGTTGTGTCGGAAGTATTTCACTTTGGCCCCGGAAAGTTTGGCGCCTTCCAGGATGGACATGTGTGCATTGGAGTCCAAAACGATGCAATTGCCGGGTTTGGCAAAGGCTTGGATGACGCCCAGGTTGACCGCATACCCGGAGGAAAAAAGCGAAATGCCTCGGTCGGGCATTCCAAAAAACTCCAGGAGTTTGTCTTCCAGGGCTCTATGAATCCCATAGGTCCCGCTAATGACAGGCGAGCTGGAAGCGCCCAATCCGAATTTCGCCACAGCGTCTTGTGCCGCCCGGATTACCTCAGGGTGATAGCTGAACCCGAGGTAGTTGTAACTTGAAAAATTCAGCAAATGAAGCGTTTCCCCATTCTGCCGCACCAGGTCAACTTCCGTTGTTTGCGCGCTGGTACGTACTGCTTCGAAAGAATTGATGCATTCGTTGTTCAACGTATCCACCCAATTGGAAAACAGGATCATCTCTTCCGGTTCCGGCGTTACGTTCATCATAAACATATCATAAGTGTATTCTTTAAAATACGCTTTTACATGTTGCACATGGCTGTCTTCTTGTGTGATCATGGCAGATTTTCTAGTATAGCCGGGGCTTTTTTGAATCGGGTGTACAGTTCCATCGTATTGTCGAAAAAGGTAGTGCCTCTATCTACCGTCAGGGTTTGCCCGCTGATGGCATCGCAGTAACCACTGCACAAGGCGACAATGGCTTTTGCCACTTCTTCTGCTTGAATCCAGTAGTTGTCCGGGATAAAGGCCCGAACAAAATCTTCCAGTTCTTTCCCAAAGGTGTTTTCCATCGTTTGCGTTTTTATCGCACGGGAACGCACGACATTGATCGTCACTTGCTCCCCTTTGAGGCGCATGTTCAAATACCGGCAAAGCACTTCCATGACCACCTTCGAGGCCGCAACAAAATCGTACCCGTAGTAATAATGGTCGGGGCCAGTGGAAGAAACGCCCATCACATAGGAAGGATATTTCCCAAAAACCTTTTGGATGGCCAGGGTGTAGGAAACAAAGGGCCAGGAGGAATAAGAAATGCTCTGCTTAAGCCCCTTTAACGAGTACGCTTCAAATGATTTTATAAGCAAGGCCGAAGAGACGTTGCTGATAAAAATATCGATCTGCAGCACCAGAGGCTTGAGCGTTTGTAACAAGCGTTGGGTATCCTCTTCTGAGCCCGCATCCGCTTGCAAAATGATAGGCGGTAGTGCGCCCCTGCGCTCAAAATCTTGCAGGATTTGCTTTTCATCATGATCACCCCAATTGTAGGTCAGGATACATTGGGCGCCCAGATGGCCGAAGGTTAGTGCTGTTTCCAGCCCTATCCCTCGGGTCCCTCCAGTTATCAGCACGGTTTTGTTTGCAAAGTTCACGTCGCCAGAATTCGTTAGTGATTTAATTGGAATATTGGATCAACTTGTCGGCCAAACCGTCGATATTTTGGATGTCGGCCAGTTCTGTGCGCGGAATGCGTACCTTCAGTTCGCGCATGGAACCTGATACTACTTCCACGATATCCAGGCTGTTCAGGCCGTAATCGATGAGTTTTTTTTGCGGATCGATGTTGTCGTCGGCACTGATCGCCGCTGCGCGACGCACGTGGTGTTCAATAACTTGCAAGACTTGAGACTTTTCCATGTCAAAAAAATATTGAGAATTGAATGTGTCAGATTGATTTGTACTACTCGTGTGATTGCAGCCCCAGTCTTTCGCGTTGACTATAGACGTATTCCAGTGTACCGGAAAATGCATAGCCTTTATCTGCGACAATGGTTTGTCCACGAATGCCGTCCATATATCCGCTGCAAAGCATGTACGCGGTTTTGGCCACCTCGTTAAAGCCTACCTCTGTGCCGGGAATTTCAAAGCGCTCGATAAACGAGGTCCAATCGTTCCCGGCTGTAGCCAGCCAGGAATCGGTTATTAAAGTTCTGGTGCGCAACATGTTGAAAATGACTTCCTTATCAAAAAAATGGAAGTTCAGATATTTGACCAGCACTTCCATTACCGCTTTGGTTACAGCGGCATAATCATAATTGGGAAAATGGGTGTCCGGACCGTGAGAGGACATGCCGATGACATACCTGGGATAATGCCCCGTGACCTCGTGGATGATCCTGGGATACTCCACTATCGGCCAGGAACT
>JADLCC010000381.1 GCA_020847425.1 Saprospiraceae bacterium | reverse complement strand
TGCCCCAGGCGATATTGTTCCGCACCACAATATTCTGAGCCACAGCACCCTGGCTTTCACAACCCACTTCATAACCGCGTCCGCAATCATGCACATTGTTGTGTTCGATCAGGATATCCTGGCTGCCGTCGGCATAAATACCGGCGGCGACAGCAATGGCGCTGTTGCATTGGTAAACGACATTCCCTGTGACCTCGCCGTTGCGGGCATAGTCGACCAGCGGATCAGGCGAAACGCCATAGCCGCCGGCAACATCGATACCGATATTGGTGATTTGGTACACAAAATTGTTGTGAATCGTGAAGCCGTCCACATTGCCATTGACGGTCAGCCCTTCGCTGTAACCGGTACGGCAGTTGTGGATGGAATTGCCATTAATCAGGATATTTGAAATAGGAGATAACAGGTCGGGACCTATCGACAACTCATCGTCGCCATAAACGAGCAGCGGGTTTGCGTTGTCATCCGATGTTGGTATAGCCATCGGGTCGTCGGAGAAATGAATGTTGTATATCTCGTTGTTGATCAATTCGATATTGCTCGAACTGCCCCTGATGATGATCCCTTTGGAGTATTCGCCGATGGCATTGGCAAATGATAAACCGTTGATTCGGATATAACTCTGGTCTTCAATGACCAGCAGCTCGGTCTGTGTGCCGATAAATGGCGTGCCGTCGACGATTACAGGGCCATTTCCGAATTCAGTAAACGTGATCTCGCCATCCAGGGCATTGCCGCTGACATTCATATACAGTTTTTCCCCGTAGGTGCCGGCTAAAATGAACACAATGCTGCCGGGCGTGGCATTGTTGCAGGCATGCTGGATGGTTTGCCAGGGGGCATCAATCGATGTGCCGGAATTGGTGTTGAGCCCCGTAGGTGAAACGTAATAACTAACCGCCCGAAGCGGCGCAAGAAAGCTCAGAAAGAGCAAGAAGGTGGATACGGATTTGAGCATGAGTATTAAAGTTTATCAGTAAAAAAATTAAGGCATAACGCAGTGATTTATAAGGGGGATATATATTGAATGTGCGATTTTATTGCCGGCGTGTGGAGCCCCAAAAAACAACGTCTTTTCAGGAAGAAAATATACCCGGGATGTATGGAAAAAGAAAAAACCGGGACTTTCCATTAGTGGAAAATCCCGGTAGGAGAAAATGTACGGGGTTGCAAGACTGGCATCAAGGCAGAAAAGGAAATACTTTCAATGTACGGCAATTTTCCTGTTGAAAAACAACTTCTCCAGTTCCACGGCCACCAGAACCAAAGAAGAAGCCCCGAGTACTGCCAGCAGTTCGTACAAGGTCAAGGGCGCCGTTTTAAACACCGGATTGAGAAAAGGCACATAAATGGTGGCCAGTTGCAACGCGCAGGTGAGCAGTACCGCCCCCAGCAAAGGCAGGTTGGACAACAGCCCCTGCCGGAACAGCGACTGCGATTCGGAACGGATACCCAGCACGTGTGCCATCTGGCTGAAACTCAATACGGAAAATACCATCGTTTGCCAGTGCGAATCGCCCATTTTGATCGCGACCAATTGGGTGGCGATACAAATAGCGCCGATCAAAAAACCGACCCAGAGAATATGCCGGCCCAGTCCGCCGGCAAAAATGCTTTCTCCTGCCGGGCGGGGCGGGCGTTTCATGATCCCTTTTTCGGAGGGTTCGGCAGCGAGTGCAATACTCGGCAATCCGTCGGACACCAGGTTGATCCAGAGGATATGTATCGGCAGCAGGGGAATGGGCAGGCCAAAAAATGGCGCCAGCACCAGCGTCCATATTTCACCCGTATTGCCCGTCATGATGTACCGGATAAACTTGCGGATGTTGTCAAAAATCCGCCTGCCCTGTTTAACCGCCGACACGATTGTGGCAAAATTGTCGTCGAGCAAGATCATATCCGAGGCTTCCTTGGACACATCGGTGCCGGTAATTCCCATGGCAATCCCGATATCGGAGCGTTTGAGCGAAGGCGCGTCGTTCACGCCGTCGCCGGTCATGGCTACAAAATGCCCTTTTTCCTGCAAGGCTTTTACGATGCCCAGTTTTTGTTCGGGCGAAACGCGGGCGTATACCCGGATATTTTCTACTTTTTTGCTGAATTCCCCGGACGACATGGCTGCGAGTTCGGCGCCGGTAACCACGAGGTCGTCGGGCGATTCCATGATCCCCAGTTTTTCGGCAATATTTCTGGCCGTAAGCAGGTAGTCGCCCGTGATCATCACCGTTTTGATCCCAGCCGTTTTGCATTCGCGGATGGCTTTTGCCACCTCCTTTCTGGGCGGATCGATCAGGCCGGCGATACCGAGCATGGTCAGTTCGTTTTCAACGGTATGCGGCGATATTTTTTCAGGCAGATGAGGGAGTTTCCGCATGGCAAATCCCAGTACCCGAAGCCCCTGTCCGGCCATTTGATCGCCCCACTCCATCCATTTTGCTTTATCTGATGCGCTCAGGCCTGTGGTTTTATCCAGCATAACATCCAGCGCGCCTTTGGAAAAAGCAAAAACTCCCGATGCGTCCTGGTGCAGGGTGGTCATACATTTTCGTTCGGAATCAAACGGGATTTCGGCGATCCTGGGCCACGTTATTTCCAGTTCTTTTTTGGTAAAATGATTGCCCTTCGCCAACAGCGCAATCGCAATTTCCGTAGGATCGCCGATAGGTTTGCCTTTTTCATCTGCTTTCACATCATTGCACAAGGCCATCGACTGGAGCAACCAGCGTATCGGTTCTTCCGTTGTGTGCGCAGCAACATCCGCAGCGGGTATTGTTTCCGTTCCGGCCCAAATCTCCTGCACGGTCATTTTATTTTCCGTCAAGGTTCCTGTTTTATCCGTGCAGATATAGGTCACCGAGCCGAGGGTTTCCACGGCAGGTAATTTGCGGACCAGGGCTTTGTTGCGCACCATACGTTTGGCGCCCATGGCCAGCGCGATCGTTATAACGGCCGGCAGTGCTTCCGGAATAGCCGCTACAGCCAGCGAAATAGACGTCAGCAACATCAGCAGCGGCGGTTCTCCACGCAGGTAGCCCACAGTGAAAAACACCACACAAATCAGCAGGATGATCTAGGAAAGGGTTTTGCCAAATTTGGACAGGCGTTTTTGCAGGGGCGTTTCCGTGTCCTCTTCCTGTAGCATCCGCGCAATATTGCCCAGTTCGGTATTCATACCAGTAGCAACAGCCACACCTCTGGCCCTTCCAAAAGTAATATTGGTGCCTTTGTAGACCATATTTTTGCGGTCGCCCAATGGAATTTCATGGTCGGTTAGCAGTTCCTGGTGTTTTTCTACCGGATGCGACTCTCCGGTCAGGGAGGACTCCGCTACCTGCAAATTATGCACTTCAATCAAACGGATATCGGCGGGCACCACATTGCCTGTTTCCAAAAGCAATACATCTCCGGGTACCAGTTGCGAGGCTTCTAGTTGAACCGTCTGTCCATCGCGGACGGCAGTTGCCGTATTGGCAGCCATTTTTTTCAAGGCATCCATAGCCTTTTCAGCCCTGTACTCCTGGACGAATCCAATAACGGCGTTGGTCAGGATGATCACTAAAATAACAATGGTATCCGTGAGGTCGCCGATAATACCTGCAATGACTGCTGCCGCAATCAGCACCAGGATCATAAAATCGGTGAACTGGCGCAGGAACATTTTCCATGCCGGCTTTTTCCGGGTCTCTTCCAGCAAATTCGGCCCGTATTCGGCGAGGTGCTCTGCCGCCCTGACAGAGGTAATCCCCTGCCGGGAAGAGCCCAGCAATTCGTATATTTTTTTTATGGGAAGTACGTGCCAGTTCATGTTTTAGTGTTTTAGTGTTTTGGTGTTTTAGTGTTTTGGTGTTTTGGTGTACAGTTTTTGAAGCATTGTAAATGCCGAGAGCAATGTATTCCAAAACACTAAAACACCAAAACACCAAAACACCTATTTACTTTTTACCCATTTCCACACCTCAAACCAGCCCACCGATACCAGCGCTGCCAGCAGGCACCAGCCCAGTTCCGCAGGCGTCAAAGTGCCCAGTTGGAACATTTTGCGTGCAAAAGGCACCAGCAGCACGACCGATAAAATAAGCGTCGAGGCCCCGACCATCCACCAGAGCAAGTAATTGCGGTAAAAAAGCGTGCGGGCTATGGTAAACTCGAAGGATCTGTTGGCGAATGTCAGGAAGATATTGGCCAGCAGCATAGTAGCAAAAACGAAAGAGCGGGTAGTTGCTTCGTCCTTTCCCAGCCAGATGGCAAAGTGGTACATCACAAAAACGCCTACTGTAATCAGCAAGCCCTGGAGCAGGCTCAGCGATAGTTCGGGCCAGGAGAACAGGCTGGAACCTTCGGTCCGGGGCGGTTTTTGCAGCACATTCGGCTCGGCGGGTTCGTTTTCAAAAGCAATGGCGCAGGTAGGCCCCATGATCAGTTCGAGGAAAATGACATGGATAGGTGTCAGCATGTGCAGGTAAGGCCAGCCGAACAACAAAGGCGTCAGCACGACCAGCACAATCGGCAGGTGGATGGAAATAATGTATCGAATGGCTTTCCGCAGGTTGTAGTAAATCAGCCGCCCGGTTTTGATGGCGTTCACCATATGAGCCAGGTTGTCGTCGAGCAGTACCATAGAAGCGGCGCTTTTGGCAATTTCCGTTCCCCGCCGTCCCATGGCCACACCTACTTGTGCCGCTTTGAGGGCCGGGCCGTCGTTCACGCCGTCACCCGTCATGGCCACTATTTCGCCGTTGGCTTTCAGGGCTTCCACGACGCGCAGTTTGGCTTCGGGAAACATCCGCGCAAAAATTTCCGTGCTCCCAACGATCTTCTGTAGTTGTGCTGCCGTCATTTTCATCACGGCATCCCCTTCTACCGCTTCGCCCTCTACACGAATACCACTTTCCCGGGCGATGTTCATAGCCGTTTCCGGGTAATCACCGGTCACCATTTTGACGGCGATACCGGCCCGGTAAAAATCGTTCATGACTTTCCCGATACCTGCCTTGGGCGGATCGTACAAACCTACAAGTCCTTCAAAGGCCCAGGGGAAATCATCCTGTTCAGCCGGGTAAGTATCTTTTGTCCACTCCGCCCTGGCTACCCCGAGAATGCGGTAGCCCTTTCGCGCCATTTCCATTGTTTTTTCCAGAATAACGGTTTGTTGTTTTGCGCCGACTTTACAAACCGCAAGGATGCGCTCCACAGCGCCTTTGGCCGCCACAATGCGCTGCGTGTCGTCATCCGGCAAATACACATGTGTCATCATGGGAGGCATGCCGCCCAGCGGATATTCATGCACCAGTTGGCAGACGGCACGGCGGTCCTCGCCCGTTTCTTTTTCATAAGCCAGGTGAATGGCTTTTTCCATCGGGTCGAAAGGTTCCGGTTCGCTGGCCCACATAGCATATTCCAGTGTGCGGCCTTTCCCTTCGAAGTCGGCGACCTCGGCTACGGTCATTTTGCTTTCTGTGATCGTGCCTGTTTTATCGAGGCAAATCACTGTGGCAGCGCCGAGACTTTCCACGGTTTTGGGTTGTTTGACCAGTACGTGCCGGCGGGTCATCCGGTAGGCGCCCAAAGCCATAAATGTGGTGAAAGCCACCGGAATTTCCTCGGGCACCAGCGCCATGGCAAAAGCCAGGGAATACAGCAGCGCGGTCAAAAAAGAACCCGAATACGCGTAATTGATGCCGCAAACCACCAGAAAAGCCACCAGACCTGCCAGCAGCATGTGTTGTACAAACCGGGTGATCTGTCGCTGCAAGGGAGTGGGTTCGGTTTCGATGGATTCGATGGATTTGCCCAGTTTGCCAAATTCAGTTTGCATACCCACTGCCCGCACCTGCGCCACACCGGCACCGGAAGCCACCGTGGCGCCCTGGTACAACAGGTCTTGACCCGCTTCACCGATTTTTTTACTGACGGGCAGCGATTCGCCCGTTAATATGGCCTCATCCACACTGAGGTCGTTTTGCTGCAGCAATATAGCATCGGCGGCAATGCGCTCGCCCTCCGCAAAAGCGATCAGATCGCCCACCACTATATCTTCCACCGGCACGTCTTCCCGTTTTCCGGCACGGATAACGACTGCCTTCGGCTGTGCGAGTTGCCGCAGGGAGGAAAGTGCTTTTTCGCTGCGGAATTCCTGTACAATCTCGATGAGCGTGACAAAAATGACGGCCCCAACCATGAGCCAGGCTTCCGAGGCATCGCCTATGGCGAAATATAAAGCACAGGCCACTACCAGGAGCAGAAACATCGGTTCGGTAACCACGTCTTTCAGCATATGCCACAAAAGGCGCTGCGGCCTGACATACAACCGGTTGTTGCCATGAAGTGCACGACTTCGGGTTACTTCTTCAGGGCGCAGGCCCTGCAAATCGGGTGAAGATGTATTCATGGGCGTTTTAGGATATGTTGCCTGTAAATGATGCAACAACAACTCAAACACTCGAAAGAGCATATGTTTGCGGTTGCCAGGATATTTATTATATTACACCTAAAAATAACGCTGTTTATGATGAATCTGCCATTTGGAAAACAAATTATCCTGTTGATGCTGACTTGTTTGCTTCTGATGGGCAAGCAGGCCGCAGGTACCGAAATTTTCAGGATATTAAACAATGAAAACGAATCGCTACAGTGCAGAATAGACCTGATCCGGCAAGCCAAACACGAAATTCTCGTTTCTTATTATATCCTGAAAGACGATAAAATTGGCAAATGTTTGTTCAGTTTATTGACGGAGGCCGCCTGTGAAAGGGGCGTGACCGTCCGCGTGATTATGGATAGCAACGAAGGCCGGGTCGATAAGTCGCTCCTGGCTTTTTTAAAGAACCATGACGTGGAAGTGCGCAAATTCCGGATTGGAAAATGGTATTTTCTACGCCGTTATTCCCACCGCCTGCACGACAAGATGTTGTTGGTGGATAACAAATGGCTGATTGCCGGTGGCCGAAATCTGAAAGAAGTGTACTATGAATTGGGCACTTCTTTCAATTTTCTGGACCGCGACGTACTGGTTTCCGGCAACGAGGTGTGTGCTTATGCGCGCCTGCATTTTTATTCTATCTGGAATGCCGCTTACCTGTCGCGCGCTACACGTACCGGTAAAATCAGTCCAAAACGGATGCAGAACTGGACCCTCACACTCGCCGCTTCCCGCAATGCATTGTCCGGCGTGCTGCCCATCCGGTTCGATACCCTGATCGACTGGGCAGGTAGTGCACCGCCGCTTTCCCATACGGTCCATTTTATCTGCGATCATTTTCTGGAGCAAAAAGAGGGCGTTTTTGTAGAAACAGAGCAAAAAGACCATTGCAGCACCGATGATTTAATTGCCCTGATGGACAGCGCCAGGCAGTCCATTTTGATAGAAAATCCGTATTTCAACCCTACACCCACCTGGAATGCCGCTTTTCAACGGGCTTTAGCCAGGGGCGTGCGTATGCGCTTACTGACCAATTCCATCAACAGCAGCGATGCCCTCATTCACCAGGCCTCCTACCTCAACCAGCGGAAAAAACTCCTGCGTATGGGTATGGAAATATTCGAGTACCAGGGGCCGAAAAAACTGCACATCAAAGCCTTTATTATCGACAACAAGATCTCGGTTATAGGTTCTTATAATATCCACTCCTTTTCGGAACACAACAATTCGGAAATAGCCGTCTGGGTGTCGGATACCGGCACGGCAGGAATACACAGCCGGATGATGGACAAAAACCTGCTTCGGGCCTTGCGCATCGGGCAAAACAACCACCCGATCCGGCCGGAAGGCACGCCATTCCCGCCGGCTTCCTTCGACAGGCGCCTGCGGACCTTTATTTTCAGGTATACGATTGCTCCAGTACTCAGGTTTCAAACAAAAATATTTAACTGATCCAAACAGGTGTGAAATCCGTTCGCCCGGACAGTTCTGCTTCCAGTGCCAGCGCTCTGGGAAACAGGATATTGTTCTCCAAATGAATATGCAGCCGCATATCTGCATCAAACTCCCGCAGCAACTGGTACCAAATGACACACTCCCTGCAGGCGCCGTGCGGCGGTTGAAAATATTGGGACAACTCCCTGATTTTCTTCAAGTTGCGAACTGTTCGATAATGATCTTTCACAATGGCATGGATCGGTTTTTCCAGCCTGCCATTTTCCGCAGCAATAAAATACTGCTTGTTATTGCGTGCCAGTTCCATTTCGAGTAAATAAGGGAACAATGCGTATTCCTCGCTGACCAGGTGTTGTTTGACACATTGATCGAGTTCCTTAAGCAGTATCGAGACAGGGCGCATTTCCGGGTGGTTGTCGCTGTCTTTCTCTATCACAATTTCGGAAAGCAATAGCAATTTTGGCAAGGTTTCCCGGATGTAATTGTGGTGGGTGTGGACGATAAACTCCAACAGAAACTTGGTATCCCAGGCAGCATAATCCCAATGCGGCGGCAAGTCATTCAGGTTGGACAAGGCCTGTTCCAGGATATGACGATCGAGGTGCTGTTCCTCGGAAACTTCTTCCAGCGTCTTTTTGCCGGAATAACAGAAATCAATTCCATATGCATCCAGAATCAGAGCAGTACGGTAATCTTCTGTTACAATTTCATTGATGGATGGATGAGGCATGCAAAATCAAGACGTAAGAAGTGAGACGTGAGAAATAAGAAGGGTTTTGCAAAAGTCGGGCGACTAAAACGGCCGGAGAATGATTTAAACCGACCCGGTAAAATGATTTAAATCACCAAAACCGCCCGAAATCGTCCTTTCGGAGGCAAATCAACCCAGGCAATGAGATGGATCATGTCTATTGGAATGGTGGGCCCTCAATTTTGTTGAGTGGTTGAGGGTTGAGATGTTGAGGGTGGTAACCCATGCGAAATGCCAGATGGAGTTTTTAATTCAAGCCATGAGTTGCCAGCCCAAACCATCAAACCCTTTTCCCCATTTTTCACTAAATACTACAACATATGCAACGCTTACACAACAAAGTAGCCATCGTCACCGGAGCGGCGGGCGGGATGGGTGCGGCTATTGCCCATCTTTTTGCCGAGCAAGGCGCGTTGGTACTGGCCACCGATATACAATTTGAAAAAATGAATACCTGGGTGCAGGAAAGCCGGAAACAAAGCCTGGCTATCGAATGTATCCGGCACGATGTGGGCGATGCAAACGACTGGAAAAAAGTGGTGGACAAAGCGCTGCACCTCTATGCTAAAATTGATATTCTGGTCAACAATGCAGGCGTTTATCTGCCGATGGAGACCACGGAATCGACCAGCCTCGAACGCTGGAACCAGGTGCTGCAAATCAATGTGACCAGCGCTTTTCTCGGCGCGAAAGCCGTACTGCCCCACCTGAAAAAATCGGGCAAAGGCGCCATCGTCAATATTTCCTCCATTGCCGGCATAGTTGGCGGCAACGGCGCACCGTATTCCGCCTCCAAAGCGGCCATGCGTTTATTGACCAAGGACCAGGCCATCGAATTTGCTCCTTATCACATTCGCGTCAACTCTATTCACCCCGGCGGTGTCCTGACGCCCATGGTCGAAGCCCTGATGCCTGCCGAACCCGAAGCACGTGAAGCCATGATGCACAACATGTGCCCACTGGGCCGCATCGGCCAGGCCATCGAAATCGCTTACGGGGCCTTGTACCTAGCTTCCGACGAGTCTTCCTATGTGACCGGCGCGGAACTGGTGATCGACGGGGGGCTTACGGCGCGGTAATCGCATTAAAAACAAAGGCGATCGTTATGTCCTTGTCGTCCAATCATTTTGCACCAAAGTTGTTATCAGTTATTCGTTATCAGACTTGATAATCAAGCGTTTGTAAAGAATTTAAGCAAAGCTGATTTTGCACACCTGCTAAAAAGAATGAAGTCATGACCACACATCCTTTTACCAGAAGCACCCCAACCGTTTTAAAAGCAGTCGCTATTGCAGTCGCTGTTTTATACGGACTGTTTCTCAGCATTTTTGCACTCGATTCGCATAGCCCGCCCGAGTTTATGATTCACCTGATCCCTACATTCCTGGTGTTGGCCTTCGCATGGTTGTCGTGGAAAAGCCCTGTTTTCGGCGGCCCCGCTTTTTTATTGCTGGGCATTGTCGCCACATGGCACTACCACAGCGATGCTTCCACTTCACTTTTTTTGTTGATTTCAGCGCCATTATTCTTATCGGGTGTACTTTTATTGATCTCATTGATCATCAAAAAATAACCGTTAATTACACGAATTATGGGTTAAAATCAATCAAAAGCACATTGAAATTGTTGAATATGTGCTCAACACAAATCAGCCCATTTTAACCCATTATTGGCGTTCATCGTAAAAAAATCAAATGATCAAACTCCCGGACAATACACGGCTTTTCCTACACGATGTGGGT
>JADLCC010000380.1 GCA_020847425.1 Saprospiraceae bacterium | reverse complement strand
CAGTTTATTCAAATGTCATGAGCGAAAAAAAGGAATTAGCCATTGTGGCGTTGTCGACCAGCGAGTCGCAGCCGGGCAATTACGTACTGATCCTGGAAGACCTGGACCAGCAGCGGCGTATTCCGATAATTATCGGGATGCCGGAAGCGCAGTCTATAGCCGTCGCTATGGAGCAAATGCAGCCGGTGCGGCCCCTGACGCACGATTTGCTGAAAAGTTCGATCGAGGCGCTCGGCGGTGTGCTGAAGGAAGTGGTCATTCACGAACTGCTGGATGGCGTGTTCCACGCTCGACTTGTTTTGCAAAAACATGATGGCATAATGGTGGAAATAGACGCCCGAAGCTCTGACGCCATTGCACTTGCAGTGCGCTGCGGCGTTCCGGTGTATTCTTTTGAAAACGTGATCGACGACGCCGGTATCCTGGCCGACACCCTGGCCGGCCACCAGATGGGCGGCTCCTACGCCCAATACTCGCTGGCTGAACTGGAAGAACTGCTGAAAAAGGTGATTGAAAAGGAGGATTATGAGAGCGCGTCGAAGATTCGGGATTATATTGAGCGGCGGAAGGAGGGTGCGTAAATTAGTTATCGGTTATCAGTTATTAGTTATCAGGCTTGATACTCAAGCATTTGTATAAATAATAAACTAAAATTGATTTCAACTCGATACTTATATTCCGTAATTTGATTATTCGATATATGCTTAAGTTTAGCAGACCATATTTTTTTAGCGCAGTTCTTATATTCGGGATTGAAGTGCTCATTGCCCTGTTTGCGCACGACCGGATTATCCGGCCTTATATAGGCGACCTTTTAGTCGTTGTATTGATTTACTGTTTTATAAAATCCTTTCTGGACCTTCCTGTTTTTAAGGCTGCCCTGTTTGTACTGTTGTTTTCCTATTCCATTGAAATGTTGCAATATTTTAACCTGGTGACAAAGTTGGGGTTGCAAGATTCAAAAATCGCCAGGATCGTTATTGGAACCTCCTTTGAATGGTTGGATTTGCTTGCTTATACGGTTGGAATTGGTCTGGTCGTGTGTGTGGAAAAAATAAGAAAAGGAGGGTCATTGTTGTGCCAGCCAACAACATCTAAATAAACCTAAAATCGGCAACAATCTTTTGAAGACAAGAATTTCCCCATAGTAAGTGCAATTAAAGAGACTATTTGGACGAAGACTGGCGGGATTCTACAAGCAGACAACGAAGGTTTTTCCAACGAAGACGGTTTTCATATTCTTTGGCAATTTGCTGAAAATGTGTCCGGAGAGTGGAATATGTCGGTAAGAAATTTATGGGGTCAATGGGAAAATTTTACGATGGATTTGGGCGACCTAAAACAAAGAGAAGAATTTTGGAAAGGTGAAGTTCCCAATGGCGCTACAAAACTGTAAAATGTAACTTAGTCGCGCATCTCCACCCGTTCTATCAACAACTCATTCCCCTGCACCACATTCCCGCAAGGTTTCCCACACACACACACAAACTTGTAGTTCAGCACTTCCGTAATTTGCTCGCAATCAGGGCATTGCACCAGTATCGGCACCAGGTTCACCCGCAATTGCACGCCTTTAAACCGCACTTCGTCTTCTTCCACCACCGCATCGAAAGCATTTTGCAGCAGGATTGTTTCCACGTTGGCCAGCGGACCTACCTTCAGGTCGATAGCCATCACCCTGCCCAACTCTTCGGGCGAAAAGTTGTCATCCAGGGTGCGGAAGATGGTGCGGACAAGGGATATTTCGTGCATGGTATTTTTAGACTTCTTCCTCCAGCGCCACCCTTAATTCCTCCAGTTTTTCCAGTTGTGCCTGCGCTTCTTTAATTATCGCCGGGTCGTCGGTCAACTGCGCCGCTTCCTGTGCATGTTCGAGCATTTGTTCAAAAAGCGCCCGGTTGGAGCCGTTCCCGCTGAGGTTCAGGTACCAGCTGGTTTCCACATAATTCAACAGCGTGACGGCGCGTTCCAGCGGCCAGTCCTCGGCCGTGCGGATGCTGAGCGCTTCCGCGTAGTAGAACAGGGCTTTTTCCCGGTTGTCAGAATGCACCGCTTCCGGGTATTTGGTCAGTGCGTTGGCGTAATTGTTACACACCATGGCGTATTCGTAAGGATGTTCTTCCCGGGTGAAATAATGCAAAGCCTGCTGGAAAGAAGCCGATGAAATACCCGCCCAGATGCTTTTTTTCTTGACCTCGTCGGGTATTTCGGCATAAATAACGCCCAGGTATTGGTGAATATCTGCAAAAACATCCGGCGTTTCTTCCCTGGTGAACACTTTCAGGGCCGACTGGAAACTATCCAGTGCGCCTTTAAAAAACTGCGGGTTGTCGTTTTTAGCCCAGGTGTACAGCAAAATACCGCGCCGGTACTGTGCCTGTGCCAGCAGTTCGGGCATTTCTTCCGCCCTCAGAATATCCACGGCACGATTGATATAACCCAGCGATTCGGCAAAACTTTCGGAATAATTGGCCACCTGCGCCGCATCGACCAGCAGCAGGGCTTCTTCCACTTTGCGCTGCTGTTTTTGATAATGCTGCAACACTTCCCAAAGCGTTTTTTTTAGGTTGTCCAGCAAATCCAGGTCGTAAGGCAGCACCAGTTTTTTCATCCAGACGCCGCATAAAACCGCTTTCAGTTCGGGAATGGCATCGTCGGAAAGCGCCGTTTTGATGGCATCCTGTAGCAGGTGTTCTGCCTGCAGCAGTTCGCCGAGGTCAGTGAGGAAAATGGCGTATTGCCGGGCTGAAAAAGCGTAGTACTCGCCATTGGGTGCGCTGTTCAGGGCTTCCCGGTAGAAATAGCGCGTTTTATCCGCGTCAAAACTGTTTTCTGAAGCGGCGTAGTGGTGCAGTATAGCCGAGTTGTGGCAAAAGCGGTATTCCTCGAAAGGGCTGAAATCGGAAGTGAGCCGGTTGGTATCTACGGGAATGCCGTTTTGCAGGCAATTAATGATATCGACGTCGTTGAGCAGCACCTGGTTGTCGTGCAGGTATTCGTACGCTTTTTCGTAATTGCCCAGTTTGGCGAATACCAGTCCGAGCAAGTTATGGGCGGTTCCTTCCGTTTCTTCCGGTAGCAAATACGGCGGCAGCACATTGTACCAGTCGACAGGCTGCAAAATACCCGTTTTAGGGCGCAAAATCATGTGGTAGGCAGAAGGTTCCGGCCTTTGTTCCAGCAGATCGGCCACAGTCACCAATTCGTTCAGGCGCGGTTCGGTATCGATGATTTGCTGTACTTCCAGCAACAGTTCGTATGGTGTAAAAAGTGTAATCATAGGGTTACGTGCAGCAAACGCATGCCTGGCTGGTGTATAAAAACCAGGTCGCGGTCTGTGTCATCAATATCGTTGTCAATGATAATTTCCTGAAGTGAAATGGTTTTATCGCCTTCGAGGTTGCGGTTTTTGAGCATTTGCAGTCCCCCTTTGTGTATGGTTGGGAAAATCTCGTCGTCCATAGGAGCAAGCAGCAAGGCCCTTTGTTGCGGGTAATACACGGTATAGACCTGCGGAGCATTCCCAAAGGCACTGGAGGCAATATCGCCGGAAATCCAAAGATGTTGTGTTCTCAGTTTTACACCCATTTTCTGAAAAGGCAAATGGTCGTTTAGACAGTAATGAGTCCGAGTTCTTCCAAAATCAAATCTGTCACTTTTTTACCTGCTTGCACGACGACATCGCTGATACCCAGGTCGAGGCGGGTATTGGAAACAGCAATCAGGTAAACGGAAATATCATCGGGGTATTCGGAGCCCAGTATTTTTTTGGCGTAGGACAGCGCCTGATCCCATTTCAGGCTGTGCAAAAACACCATAGGATCTTCCATGATAGACGCATTAACGGCGCTGGCCGGCAATTTGTACAGGGTCCCGTCCGGCTCATTGGTATTGATGACACCGTCTACGAGGATAATCCGCTCATGGCCTTTCAGTTGAAACAGCACTTCGAAAGCAGAGGTCCCCATATCGATCAGACTGACGCCATCGGGGGTTTCACCGAGCCTTTTTTTGAGTTCGTCGATGACCATACAGCCCACGCCGTCGTCGCTGCGCACCGGATTGCCGAAGCCTAGAATTGCCGTACTCTTCATGGTTATTAGTTATTGGTTATTCGTTATTGGTGGTTTTCACTCAAGCATTTTCGGATAAGGATGTATCTGTCTGGGTGGCATTCCCTTACGATTAGCCAGGTTTGTCTTTAAAACAGTTATCAGTTACCGGTTATCAGGGTGTAATTTACATCCAATAACCGATAACTGATAACCCAATAACCAGAAACGCCTGGGTGAAAACCACCAATAACGAATAACTGATAACTAATAACTAAACACCAATAACTACAGTTTAAACTGTGCCAGTTTTTCGCCCGTTTTGGCGTCGTGCGCATGAACGGTGCAAACCAGGCAGGAGTCGAAAGAACGCGCGACCATGCCGACTTCGACCGGATCGTGCGGATCTTCGATTTCGATACCGGTAAGTGCCGATTCGATCGGGCCACTTTTGCCCTGTTCGTCGTTCGGGCCGACGTTCCAGGTGGTAGGCGCCATGACCTGGTAGTTTTTGATTACGCCGTTTTTGATTTCAATCCAGTGTGCCAGTGCGCCGCGGGCGGCTTCCGTTGCACCGAATCCCATACCGTCTCTTTCTTCCGGTTTGATGTAGAATTCAGCATCCAGGTCGATTTGAGAGAGCCACTGGTTGATGAATTCATAGAGGCGTGGCGCTTCGTGTACGCGGGCCAGGGTTCTGGTGAATACACTTGGGCCGAGTTTGGTGATAATATCGCCAAAGAGCGGGTCCTGAATCTGGTGGCTCAGGTTGTTCGGATTGGCATTCATGATCACCCGGGAAAGCGGACCTGCTTCAGCGGCATAACCATCATATCGCGGCGCTTTTGCCCAGCTGTATTTGCCGTTGAAATCAGAATCGGCGAGGTGCTGTGATTGTACCGGCGTCGGGAAAGGTTCTTTCCAGGGGTGTTCGGCAGGCACATCCGCATACCAGGAGTGTTTGACGTGCTCCTTGATATTCAGGTGGTTGAATTCGCTCCAGTTTTTGCCGTCAAAGAAACCAGAGGAACTGATCAGCGCCTGGTTACGGCCTTCGATGGTTGGGTTGTTGTACAGATCCTTGTGCAGGTAAGTGCCGTACGCGAGGAATTTGCCTACACCCTGCCCAAATTTATCCAGCCCAAATTCGAGGCTTGCGCGGATGAAGAGGCCAAGGTCGCTGTTGCGCTGGCTTTCATTTTCTTCCACCCAGGCCATCAGGTCGTCCCACGATTTGATGCGCAGGTATCGTTCGATAGAGCAGCCCAGCCATACGGATTCCAACCAGTCGTTGCGGAAGAAATTCATGATGGCATGTGCGCGGGTAATATCTTTGAGTGTTGGTGCGCACATGACGCCTCCAGGGACCATATAAGAAGAGTGGGGCCACTGGCCGCCAAAAAGGGCGTACACTTCCACGGGGCGGCCCGACGCAGTAACACCTTTCTGGAAAGAGGTGCCGACATAAGCTGCGAAACGTTTCACCACTTCGGCATACAGGGGCTTGTTGGCAAATTTTTTATTTGCCATATCCGTTGCGAAAATGGCATAAAACCAACGTGGAATCGACTGGATCGTTTCCGTTGCCTGGCCGATAGCGCGCAGCAACAATGCATTGGGCGGCAGTTGGGTTTTCCAGGCCGTATCGAGCGCAGACGAAGCGCAATACAGGTGCGAACCGCCGCAAATACCGCAGATACGCGGTGTGACTACCAGACCCGACTGCGGGTCTTTTCCTTCCATGATTTTTTCAAAACCGCGGAACATGGCAGCCTGGGTGTGGGCGCGGGTAACCACGCCGTTTTCCATGTAGACCTTTACATCGAGGTCGCCTTCGACCCGGCCAACCGGAGATATGTTGAGTTCTTTTATCGTTGACATGACTGACTTGATGTTTGTGTGATCGATTGGCTATTTGGATGTTTCAAAGTGCTCCTGATCGACGCCCAGGACGCGTTCAACCTTGCCCATGACTTTCTCGACGCCGGCGCGGGTGTAGTAGCCCAGGCGGGATACGCCCGTCGGTACGTCTTGTGGCAGGAAGCCGAGGTATTTCAACGTTTTGAAAACGCTGCCTTTCACCAGGTCGTGGTGCGGGAAACCGGGTTCGGTGCAACCGAGACAAGGGTGGTTGGCCCGGGTTTTGCTCGACTGGCGGTTCCAGAGTATGCGGTTGCAACTGGCGCGGGTCATCGGGCCACGGCAACCGACTTCGTAAAACAGGCAACCGCCGCGTTTGCCGAAGCCGCCATCTACTTTTTGGGAGAAACTAATGGCGTTGGGACAGCCTGTTTGTACAAAATCTGTAAAAAATGTCTT
>JADLCC010000379.1 GCA_020847425.1 Saprospiraceae bacterium | reverse complement strand
GAAGAACAGCGAACACTTTTTTCTTCAACGATATGCCACTCACGACTCACGACTCACGACTCACGACTCACGACTCACGACTCACCACTCACAACTCACAACTCACCACCATGTTTCTACACCACGTTTTTTTCTGGCTCAAACCCGGCGCCGACCGCGCGCAACTCATCGCTGGTCTACAGGCGCTCACAACCGTAACAAGCATCAAAGCATGGCATATCGGAGTTCCTGCCGATACCAATCGCCCGGTCATCGACAGTAGTTACAGCGTTTCCTGGCTGTTGCAGTTTGACAGTGCTGCCGACGAGGCGTTTTACCAGGATCATCCTGATCACCACCGTTTTGTGGCGGAGTGCTCGCATTTGTGGGAACGTGTGGTGGTGTATGATACGGTGCCCGTGTAGCCCGAAGGATGTATCCCGGAACGAGGGTGTATCCCGGAACGCTGTTCCGGGAAAAACTTCCGGTTGACGATTCGGGGTATACATTCGTTCAATGACGCATCTCCGGAACAGCGTTCCGGAGTACACCGACGTTTCACGACGCATCTCCGGAACGGCGTTCCGGAGTACATCGACGTTCCGGAGTACTCGCTACGGCCGTTTGCTCAGGTTCATCAGCGCTTCCGCCAGGTGTGCATTGACACCTTTTTCCTGTTCCAGCATTTTTGTCAAACGGCTGATTTCTTCCCGCAAGGCAGTATTTTCTGCTTGTAAGTGCTGTTCGGCAGTGCCATATACGGCATCTTTTTCTGCAACACTGCTTGGGTTTTCGACATTTTCTGTAAAATAAGCAGACGAAACCTGAAAAACTGCCATCGCTTTCTGGAGCGGTTTGCGCGGCAGTTTATCCATTTTATAGAGTTTTGGAAGATAGGATTTGTCTAAACCCAGTGCTCCGGCAATTTCTTCCGTAGTTCTGGCGTCTCTTTTGACCAATAACATCAGTTTTTCACCTTCTTTGATGGGCGTCATGTGGTAAAAATCCTTTTTTAGACTAAATATTGTATTTTAATGGAATTTTGTTATAATATTTCCACTTAATGGAAATATATTTGTCTGGTCATTTATGTAATAGCTAATCTACGCCATTATGCCAGACAATGGAAACGTACCCGCCGGGAATCTGCTGCGGGTAATCTGCGAAACTGTTGCTTTTCGATACAGCGATGAACAATGCATCATGCTGGTAGGTGAAGCCGAAGTGGTTATTGTATTAACAGGCGGGCAGTCGGAAACCGGCGTCAACCTGTATTCCGTACGGGTGGATATTCTCTCTGCCTACAATCCAGAAGGGCAGGATGTGTATGGGCAGGTCACTGCGGACGCTGCGCTCAAAAGCGCGGTGGAAAAAGTTGCGCTGGAACATTACCTGCATCCGCCCAGGGTGCCGGTGGGTCTGCCGGGGAGGGTGGAGTGGTAATGTCAGAAGTCATTGAAAATTGGTCATTGAACATTGAAAATTGAACATTATTATTTTTTAAATTTTTAAATTATTGATTTTTAATTGAAAATTTAAAAAATGACCAATGTTCAATTTTCAATGACCAATTTTCAATGACGTATAAGACACCCCGTTACAAATACCCCTTCACCGCTTCAACCGCCGCTTTCAACTGCGAGGTATCGCTGCCGCCGGCCGTTGCAAACCCTGGTTGTCCGCCGCCGCCACCTTTCAGGTATTTACCGGCGAGTTCGCGTACGATGGTGCCTGCGTTCAGGCCTTTTTCTTTCACCAGGTTATCGCTGATTTTGACAGAGAGTTGCGATTTATCCGCTTGAAGGGAGCCGAATGCGATCACACAGTTGCCTGTTTCGCGTTCGAGTTCGGAAGCCAGCGTTTTAATCACATTGACATCGCTGAATGGCAATATGGTAGCCAGA
This sequence comes from Saprospiraceae bacterium, assembly GCA_020847425.1. Taxonomy (GTDB): domain Bacteria; phylum Bacteroidota; class Bacteroidia; order Chitinophagales; family Saprospiraceae; genus M3007. The sequence continues at coordinate 5,489 of JADLCC010000379.1, read as the reverse complement.
AATTGTACGCCGCTTTCCAGCGTTGTGAATTGTGTACGCAATCCGTCCCGCAGGCTATTGGCCTGGTCTTGTATAAAATGTTCCTTTTCTTTTTGCAGGCGTTTGTTCTCCTCCTGCAAATCCGATATTCCTTTCACTAAATCCTTGGCTTTCAATACGTTTTTAATGGCAGCCAATTCCGTTTCAAGTCGGCTGACGTATTGTTCGGCGCCAGCGGCGGTTACCGCTTCGATGCGGCGCACACCGGCGGCTACGGCGCTTTCGGCGGTGATTTTAAAATAACCGATCTTGCCGGTATGGCTCACGTGGCAGCCGCCACAGAGTTCGCGGGAGTAGGTAGGGTCGAAGGTGATCATCCGCACCGTTTCGCCGTATTTTTCACCAAACAGCATCATAGCACCCGATTTTTTGGCGTCTTCGATGGGCAGGCTGCGCGCTTCTTCGAGTGCGATGTTTTCCCGGATTTTTTCATTGACGATCTGTTCGATCTGCGCCAGTTCGTCGTCGCCAACTTTCTGGAAATGCTGGAAGTCGAAACGCAGTGCCGAGTCGTCGAGGTACGAACCTTTTTGCTGCACGTGGGTACCCAGCACCGAGCGCAGGGCGGCGTGCAACAAGTGTGTAGCCGAGTGGTTGCTCTCGGTCAGGCGCCGGCGCAACACATCTACGCGGCACACAACAGATTCATCTTCAATATTTTCCGGAAGTTTTTCCACAATGTGGATCACCAGTGTATTTTCTTTTTTGGTATCGAGCACCCGTATTTTTTCAGCACCGAAAGTCATCCAGCCCTGGTCGCCCACCTGTCCGCCGCCTTCGGGATAGAACGGGGTGCGGTTGAGCACCAACTGGTACTGGTTCTCACCTTTGATAGTGACGGTGCGGTATTTGGTGACGTACGAAGAATGGGTTTCCAGCAGGTCGTAACCGAGAAACTCCACGTCCGATTCGTCGCGCAGTACGAGCCAGTCGCCCACCTGTTTGGCGGCGTCTTTGCGGGAGCGCGCCTTTTGTTCGGCGAGGGCTTTGTCAAAACCGGCATCGTCCACTGAATAGCCTTTTTCGCGGGCGATCAGTCGCGTGAGGTCGATGGGGAAACCGAAGGTGTCGAGCAGTTCGAATGCCTGTTCGCCGGTGACGGTTTTGTTTTGAATATCAATATTTTCGAAGCGTTTCAGACCCGATTCGAGCGTGCGCAGGAACGATTTCTCCTCTTCCAGAATCACTTTGGAAACGAAGTCAATCTGTGCTTTCAGTTCCGGAAATACATCCGAAAATTCTTCTGCCAGCACCGGGCACAGGCGGTACAACACCGGCTCTTTCAGGTCGAGGAAAGAGTAGTAGTAGCGCACTGCGCGGCGCAAAATGCGGCGAATGACATAACCCGCGCCAGTGTTGTCGGGCATTTGTCCGTCGGCGATGGCAAAACTGACCGCCCGCAGGTGGTCGGCCACGACGCGCATGGCTACGTCCGTTTTGGCGTTCGGGTCGTAGGAGCCTGTGTATTTTTTGCCGGACAGGTTTTCGAGCAAATTGAACAGCGGCAACCAGAGGTCCGTATCGTAATTGCTGGCCACGCCCTGTACAGCGCGGCAAAGCCGTTCGAAACCCATACCGGTATCCACCGATTTGGCGGGCAGCTCTTCCAGCGAGCCGTCGGCTTTGCGGTTGAACTGCATGAATACGTTGTTCCAGATTTCGATGACATCCGGGTGGTCGTTGTTGACCAGTGTTTTGCCATCCACACGCGCCCGTTCGGCATCGCTGCGCAGGTCGACGTGTATTTCGGAGCAAGGGCCGCAGGGGCCCTGGTCGCCCATTTCCCAGAAATTTTCTTTTTTGCTGAACGGCAGGATGCGGTCTTCCGGCACAAACTGTTTCCAGGTATCGAAGGCTTCCTGGTCGAAGGGCAGTTTTTCCTTTTCATCTCCTTTAAAAACGGAAACATAGAGGCGGTCCTTCGGAATTTTGTACACTTCCGTCAGCAATTCCCAGGACCACGCCAGGGCGTCTTTTTTAAAATAGTCGCCGAAAGACCAGTTGCCCAGCATTTCAAACATGGTATGGTGGTAGCCATCGAAGCCCACATCTTCCAGGTCGTTGTGTTTGCCGCTTACCCGCAGGCATTTTTGGGTGTCTGCCACACGTTTAGCGGGCGGGGTCTGGTTGCCCAGGAAAAAATCTTTGAGCGGCGCCATACCCGAATTGATGAACATCAGGGTGGGGTCACTCTTGGCAACCATGGGTGCTGAAGGAATGATTTTGTGGTCTTTCGATGCAAAAAACTCGAGAAACTGGCGGCGGATGTCGCGGGACGTCATTGATGGATCGTTGATACTGCTGTTAAAAACGCTGCAAATGTACGGCGTTTTCCTAAAAAACTGTGGACAAGGGTTCGGCTTGTTGAGGTTTTATTGTCGGAATGTTTAGCCTGTCCGTTGGGGTATAGACTTGTTGCAGAGGGAGATGATGGTAGAGCGTAGTAGTGGTGTGGTTAACCCAGCAAAAGGCATTGTAAGCGTTTACAAAACTACCCTATCTCACGTTGTAGTGGAGGGATAACTCAAAGTCGCTCCGTCACTACGCCACTTTCCAGCATTCCCACTACCTTTGCCACCCAAGTTTTTAAAAATGGCAAAAAAACATATTGTACTTCCCGATGTCGCCATTCATGGCATCGCCGACCGAGGGAAAGGAGTAGGCCGAACGGCAGAGGGACTCGCTGTTTTTGTGGAAGGCGCAGTGCCCGGCGATGTGGTGGATGTGTTTGTCCAGAAAAAAAAGGGTGGATTTGCGGAAGGTGTGGTGGAACGCATCGTGCAGCCTTCGCCCGACCGCATAGAGGCGTTTTGCCAGCATTTCGACGTGTGTGGCGGCTGCAAATGGCAGAATCTGTCGTACGAAGCCCAACTTCGGCACAAACAGCAGGTGGTGGATGACACATTGCGCCGCATCGGCAAAGTGGAAATTGCCGAGTTTCAACCTATTCTGGGCGCGCCCTCAACAACTTTTTACCGCAACAAACTTGAATTCGGCTTTGCCAACCGCCGCTGGCGCACGAAATCGGAAATGAACCCCGATCCCGAAGCACCCAGGCCAGAAGGCCCCGACGACTACGCCCTGGGTTTCCACAAAGCCGGTTTTTTTGATAAAATCATCGATATCCAGCAGTGCTGGTTGCAGGAAGAGCCTTCCAACGAACTGCGCAATACCTGCCGCGCCATTGCATTTGAGCAGGGGCTGGCTTTTTACGATATGCGCAAACACACCGGCGTGCTGCGCAACCTGATGGTGCGGCTCACCACTACCGGCGAACTGATGCTGCTGGTGAGTTTTGCCAAAAACAACATGGAAATCATCCGGCGTTACCTGGATGCCATTCTGGAAAAATTTCCCCAAATGACCACGCTGGTCTACACGGTCAATACCAAACTGAACGATTCCATGTTCGACCTGGACATGATCACGTATTCCGGGAAAGGTTATGTGGTGGAACAACTGGGCGACTTGAAGTTTAAAATCGGGCCGAAATCCTTTTTTCAAACCAACTCGAAACAGGGAAAAAACCTGTACGACGTGACCGCCGAATTCGCCGGACTGACGGGCAATGAAAACGTGTACGACCTCTACACCGGCACGGGGAGTATTGCCTTGTACCTGGCCCGGCAGTGCCGACAGGTGGTGGGCATCGAGGAAATACCGGAAGCCATTGCCGATGCGGAAGAAAATATGAGATTGAACGGAATTGAAAACGCGATTTTTTACGCCGGTGACGTGAAAAATGTCCTGTCGCCGGAATTCGCCGAACACCACGGCCGCCCCGATGTAGTGATCACCGACCCGCCTCGCGCCGGTATGCATGAAAAGGCTGTGCGGTTTTTGCTCGATCTGGCCGCTCCGCGCATCGTGTATGTCAGTTGCAATCCGGCCACGCAGGCCCGCGACCTGCAGTTGCTGTCCGAAAAATATGCCGTACTGAAAGTGCGCCCGGTGGATATGTTCCCGCATACGCACCATATTGAAAATGTGGCTTTACTGGAACTTAAGTAGTTATCCGTTATTGGTTATTAGTTATCCGTGTTGATAATCAAGCATTTGTACAGAATTTAAGCAAATCTAATTTTGCCCACTTACTCAAACTGAGTGGCCAAACTCACGACTCACGATTCACCACTCACGATTCACCACTCACGACCAATGTTTTCCGCTTCCCTCCAGCGCCAACTTTACGATCTGTCCAAAAAATTGCTGAGCCCGCAGGCCGCACTATTCGAAAGCGACCCGGCCCGGCTTGTCGAGGAGTTGCAACAAGTATTGCGTTTCCACGAGTGGAAATACTATGTGCAGAACGACCCGGTGGTCAGCGATTTCGAGTACGACCAGTTGTACAAACAACTCGAAGCCCTCGAAGCGGCGCATCCGGAACTGATCACGCCGGATTCGCCGACCCAGCGCGTGGGGAAAGACCTGACCGAAAACCTGGCACAGGTGGCGCACCTGACCCCCATGCTTTCGCTGGATAACAGTTACAATGCCGAGGATCTCAACGACTTTGATGAGCAGGTGAAAAAACTGTGCAAACTGGAGAAGGACCTGGATATCGAATACTGTGTGGAACCCAAATACGACGGCGGTACCATCGTTTTGGTGTATGAAAACGACCGGCTGGTGCGGGCAGCCACACGCGGCAACGGCGCGGTCGGCGACGACATCACCGCAAACATCCGCACTCTGCGCTCGGTGCCGTTGCAGGCTGAATTTTCAAAATATGGCATTCACAAAGTGGAGTTGCGCGGAGAGGCGCTGATCCGGAAAGATATTTTTGAAAAAATCAACAAAGCCAGGCAGGAAGCCAACGACCAGATTTTTGCCAACCCGCGCAACGCCGCTACCGGCGCCCTGCGCATGAAAGACCCGAAAGAAGCCGCCGAACGCGGGCTGGAGGCATTTTTGTACCAATTGGGCTATGCTATTGACAACCAGGAAAATAACATCATAGAAAAATTCGAGAGCCACGACGAAAGTATCCACCTGCTGGAGTCGCTGGGTTTTAAAACGCCGCTGGCCAAAACGGGCACGCAACAGCATTTGCCCGCCACCATAACCTGTGGCAGCATCCGGGAGGTCATCGAATTTTGTGTGAACTGGCAGGAGTACCGCGATGAGTATCCCTACGAACTCGACGGTATGGTGGTCAAGGTGAACAAGATCGAATTGCAGGAGCGCTGCGGCTACACCAGCCACCACCCGCGCTGGGCCATTGCGTTCAAATTCAAGGCCCGGCAAGCCACCACCCGCCTGCGCGACGTGGAGTTTCAGGTGGGCAAAACCGGCGCAGTTACGCCTGTCGCCAAACTCGAACCGGTGGCGCTGGCTGGCGTGACGGTGTCGAATGTGAGCCTGCACAACGAAGAATTTATCCGCGCAAAAGACCTGCGTATCGGCGACCAGGTGCTGGTGGAACGCGCGGGCGACGTGATTCCGTATAT
>JADLCC010000378.1 GCA_020847425.1 Saprospiraceae bacterium | reverse complement strand
TGTAGGCGAGGCCCGAACCGAGGTTCAGCGGACCTTCCGCCACCACCGTTCCTACCCGGTTGTCAAAGGTCATTTTACTGCCGCGCCAGGGGCTCGCGCCGACCACTTTTGCGGAGTCGCCAAAAATGAAACGGTCGTTTTTCGCGTCGTATTTAAACACATCCTGGCAATTCAGGATCGGCCGGTCGACCCGTGCATAGGCTGGCAGCAGGATACGCGGGTACATGTCGCCCATTTCACGGGAGAGGTAAAAACCGGTCACGAGGGGATCTTCTTCCTCATTTTCGGCTTTTTTGATGCGAATAGTCGGGTTGTTTTTGTCTACTTCTGTATACACGCCAAACCACTGGTTATTGGGCAACTTGTCGGCTTCCAGTTTGGAAAAGCCCTCAAAACGCATGTTCGGCTGGTTGCCGCGCAAGATCATCTTGCCTTTAAAACGCACTTGGGTGGCCATGAAAAAACTGTCTTTTTCAGCCAGGTCGCCATTGGCGGTGGTCAGTACGTTTTTGGTATTCTGGTTGCCGGGTCCGCGGCGTTCGCCGATGATATTGTTAAAAAACACTTCCTGGTCGTGGCCTGGGATATTGTATTCGTAGTAGCCGGTGGCTTTGTAGAGTTTTTTACCCAGGATATCGACCACTGCGCGGTTGATCGTGTGGTATTTGGTGATCGTGTCGCACAGGATGCGGGCATTGGTGATTTGTTTCATTTTACCGCCCGGCTGCACAAAAATATCGGCGGTATCAGGTGGATACACAAAAGCGTCGGCCGATTTGATCACCTGTACGCCGCCGATTTTCAGGAGGTTGGTTTCCAGGTCGTACAAAGCCGTTTTACCCAGAAACGAAAGTGTATCCTGATCGGGGTCGATGGAAACGAAGTTGCCGGGTTTCTTTTCATCGGCTTTAAACTCGATGGTTTTGGCCTTCATGTCCCAGGTAAATTCGTTCATCGAAGTGCGGTACTGGTCGAGTGGCAGCGTAGTCGTTGCGTTTTGCGAATTGGCTTTAAACAGGCCAGTCTGTGCATCAAAGTCCAGTTCGCCGTCGATATTTTTGGAATCGAAAGCGATACCTTTTCCATCGAGGGATTTGATTTCCAGGTTGGCGGTATCGGCGCTGGCCTGGAACGGGCCGTATGAAATCTGTTTGGAGGTCAGTTTACCTTCCGCCCATTCGAATTCGCCGCGGCCTTTGAGGCCGGTGGGCGTAAGCACAAGCAGGCCTTTGTGTGAGTATCCGGGCGATTTAAATAGTTCAAATGCTTTGCCCTTGCTCTCTACATACATGGAGTCGCGGAAAGGCAACCAGTTGACGGATACGTTCTGGCCTTTTGCCTGCGGCACCTTCACTTCGCTGGCCCTGTCCTCTTCCATGAAGAACTTTTTGGCCGTACCGGTGGTTTGTTTGGGTCTGAAAATCAAGTCTTCCGACTCGATATCCGCAGTCAGGTATTCGAGAACTCCTTTGCCGAGGTAACCTTTGTTGCTCAGGTCCAGTTCGCCTGTGTAATTGCCTTTCGCGGAGTAAGTTGGGTATCCTTTGGCAGGGGTTTTATGTTTAAATCCGAATGACTTGTCCTCATCGCGCACCACAATCGTTTCCCTGAACGGCGGGAAAATAGTGGCGGAAGACATTTCCCCTTTAAATTTCAACTGGTCTTTGGTGTAACTGTCGAGGCTGTTGAAGGAAAACGGATCGAGTTTGAAATAAAACGAATCGCGGGTGTACACGCCGCCCTGCGTTTCCTTGCGGTCGTAATACACGAATGAATTTTTCTTGGACTGCAAAGAAGGAAAAGTCGGCAGGGTGTCTTTGCCCGATTTGTTGTTGGGCGCATCCACCAGCAGGGCGCCGGACAGCCGTTCGATGGTAGAATTCATGGCATCGGCCATGGGCTGGTTGGTTTTCGGATCGGTATTGCCATTGGGAATATAAAAATCGAGGTGGCGCACGGAGTCGAATTCCACCTGGAATTTTTCGTAGTTAAAACGCATGTTTTTACCCTCAAACAGCGCAAAACCTGCAAAAAGTCGTCCGGTAAAACGCATATCCCGGTTTTTTAGCAAGGTAAATTCGCGGTCGTAAGGGATAACCGCCACCTTTTTACGCTGGCTGATTTCGATTTTTTTGACCTCATACACCTGTGTTTCTTTGGTTTTGAGGTTCAGGCGTGCATTGGCCTGTGTGCTGGCCGATTCAATGTTGATGGCGTCGAAGTCGCGTTTGCCCTGACTGGCGAGGGCGTATAGTTCGAGTTTGTCGCGCAGTTCAATTTCATGCCGGTCGAAGTAATAGTTGATGTACCCTTCCTGCACCATTTGCGCCAGCAGCGTTTGAATGCTGGAGTAGTCGAACTTGGGGTTGATTTCCTGTGCAAAGGCATTGTCCGTAACCAGTCGGCCATTCCCCGCATCCTGGTCGCTTTTCCGCCAGAGGGTGTACAGCGTCGAGATCGGGTTTTTATCCGAAATCATCTGCATTTTGTGGTATTCGGCGGGATTGAAGTGGTTGCTGCTTTCAAAACGCACTTTTTGTTCCACCCCTTTAACCGTACCGATGCGGGCGCCGATTTCCAGCGAATCGTAATTCAGGTGCCAGGCAATCCGGTCGGTGTTCAGGTTCATGTTGTAAAAAGAGGAGAAAAAGGGGTTGCGTTCCGAACCTTTATCGCCTTTGGACAGCGTAATCACCTGTTTGGGGATGTCCACGCGCAATTCAGCCGCCGGGTGGTACAGGCTATCCTGCTCCATATACAAACGTGCGTCCACGCCCTGCGCAACGATACTTTCGCCGCGCTTGATGATGAACAGCGGGCCCCTGCCGTAAAAAACCTGTTCCCGTTTTTTATTGTAAATCCTGACTTGTGCGGGTTCGTGGCCCGAGCCGTAACCGTACAAGGCATTTCCGGCCAGTTTGAAACCGCCGATGTACTCGATCCCGGCGCCTATTTTTGTGATTTTCAACACTTTAGCAAAGGACTCGAAACGTGGAAACTGAAAATCCTGCAAGGAATCCGGTTTGGCTGTTGCGGAGCGGGAGCGCACGATAACGTTGTTTTCAAACTTGCCTGGAATACCTTCCTTAAAATAAAGCGGGTAGTACAACATCGCCGAATCGCACTGGAAAAGCGGTTTGACGGCTTCTACCTTGTAATTGGACAGTTCCGCATAAATAGTCGAATCGAGTCCCGCTTCGGCCCAGGAAACCCTGCCGCCATTGCCGCGCCAGACGCCTTCGAATGGCAGGTACTGGCCGCTGGTTTTTCTGACGGTCGTGGAGTCAATTTTGCGGGCGCCGATGAGGTCGACCGATTTAAACACCACAATTGGCGTGCGGTCGCGGTAGTTAAAATCAAAAGAGCCGCCTTTGATTTTCCAGGTCACGGAGCCGCCTTCGCCGGTTTTCAAGGCGCGCTGGCCCAAAAAATCTGCCGAAAATTCCAAAAACTGTCCAATTGGTTTGGCTTTGCCTTTTTCCACATCGGCCAAAACGTTTTCGGCAAAATTGTGCCAGCGCCGGAACAAAGTGGTATCCACATCGGCCCGCGCAGCGGAAATCGCGTTGAAATAGTTTTTAAAATACGGATAAGGCGACAATTTTTGGTCCCTTAACACATTGGAAACCAGGATGATATGCTTCATATCGTCTTCGCTGAATGCACCGGATCGATAGGTTGTTTTAAAAACGGAAAACGACTCTTCCAGGTCGGGGCGTTTGGAGGCGGTCATGAACTGGCCGAGTTGATCGACAAATTCATTGGGCGCTTCTGAAAAACGCGCCGGCGCCTGTGCGCTGATTGCGGCAGGCAACAGAAAAAGGCTAAAATACAGGGCAAAACGGGCGGTAAAGCAGGATTGTTTCATCATCGAAACGTTAGCAAAATTTGATGTTAGGCCCGGAGAACGCCGGGCAAAAAAGTGTAATAAGTCGGGAATTGACGGGTTCCGGTTTCTAACGTTTGAAATTGGAAAATGGTGTACAGGGATAGAAGTGAGAGGTGAGAAGTGAGAGGTGAGAGTCCGTAGAGTACACCAGCTCCGTTTAAACAAATGTTTTTGAGCAGAGCTGGTGTACTCTACGGACTCTCACTTCTCACCCTCTCACTTCTCACTTCTCACTTCTCACTTCTAAAAAAAACGCAGAGCCAGTTGCCCCGTTGCGTTTGTGTTTTTTTCTGAAAACCCGCTTTTTCAGCAGCTTCCACAATCACCGTTTCATCTTCGGCCAGGATACCCGACACGAGCAGCCAGCCGCCTGGGCGGAGCAGTTGCGACAGGCGCGGCAGGGAATCGAGGATGACATTCCGGTTGATATTTGCCAGAATGCCATCGAAGTCGCGGCCCTGCACATCGTTCAGGGTACCACAACGGGCGGTGATGTTGTGCACGTCGTTGGCCAGGGCGTTTTCCACCGTGTTGCGATACGATTCGTCTTCGATATCGACGGCTTCGATGTCGGAAGCGCCCAGTTTGGAGGCCAGGATCGCCAGAATGCCCGTGCCACAACCGTAGTCCAGCACTTTTGCGTCTTGCAGCGGCAGATGCTCCATGGCGGCGATGCACTGCCAGGTGGTTTCGTGGTGGCCGGTGCCGAAGGCCATTTTGGGGTTGATCACCAGTTCCCACTTCACGTTGGGTTGCGGGGGGTGAAAATCGGCCCGGACGGCGCAAAAATCGCCGACGATCACCGGCTGGAAATTACTTTCCCAGATTTCATTCCAGTTCTGGGCAGGAAGGAAAGTTTGTTCGATGGTGAACGGAAACTGTTCCGATAAATCTCCCAGCATCTGATCGGTGTCCGTTTTGGAACCGCTGGCGGGCAGGTAGCAGTCGAGGCCTTCTTCAGTTTCTTCAAAGGTATCGAATGGTGCTTCGGAAAGGTATGCCAGTAATACCTGTGCTGTATCAGGGTCGGTGCGAAGGGTGTATTTCCAGTAGTCCATGTAGTGGTGTTTTTTCAGGGGGCAAAGAAAGGGATTTGGAAGGTGGGATGGTGAGGTTTTTTGGAGGCCGAATTTGTTGGGTTAGCTGGAGGTTATTTTCTTTGTGATCTCATTGGTAGTGAGGCGGTGACTGGCAGTCACCGCCTCACTACGGCACGAACAGAACTTATTCGCTTCAAACCTAATCCACTATGCGCTTCGAAAAAAATACTATTTTCCACATTTACAACCAGGGCAATAACCGGCAACAGATTTTCTTCAATCATGAGAATTATCTGTTTTTCTTGCGAAAAATGCGGGATTA
>JADLCC010000377.1 GCA_020847425.1 Saprospiraceae bacterium | reverse complement strand
GTTATTCGTTATTCGTTATTCGTTATTCGTTATTCGTTATTCGTTATTGGTGGTGTTTCAGGCTGGAAATGAGAAGTATGGATCATTTTTGTTCCTGGCTATATTTAATTATGTGTTGGTATTCAAAAAGGGAAATGGGGATGTTCAAATAACTGTGCAAAAAACAAATTAACCAATTGATTATCATTGATTTAAAAAAACTCATTCCACAGTTTCTTGAACCCTTCCAGGGAAACAGAATAGACCTTTCCTCCATTTCCAGCCTGAAACACCACCAATAACCAATAACGAATAACTAATAACCAACAAGCCTCCCCTCCGCCACCGCGCTCAGCGGCCGGAATAGCCGCCCATCCCACTCTCCAAAAACGCTGATGGGATTCCCGCCGCTCAATGCCATGAGGGCCCAACCGCTGCGTTCAGAGATGCCCAAAGGAAGTGTTTTCCCGGAAATATCCAGGAGGAAAAATTGCTCCTTTTTTCCTGCCTGCGGTTGTACCTGCAACAGCACAGCGGCGTAATGAGCCAGCCAGGGTTGTGCTGCCAGGGCAGCGGCATAATCATTTAAAAAAGAGTCGATATCCGCAAACCCGGACAGGTTTTCTGCTTTTTGAGGCATGGCATGCACATCGTCGAGCGACAATGCGCGTTGTGGAAATGCAGAGGGGTAAAATGCCAGTGTGCCTTTCTGGATACTCCCAGGAGCGAATCCGGGGGCAAAACCTGTGCCGCCAAACGCAAAATCGAGCAGCAAAGCCATCCGACCCGATGTTGCACCCAGCATCCAGGTCCGGCGTACACTGAGTTTATCTTCGAGTATTTCCGTCAGGCTCCCCAGCACCGCCCAGGTATCCTGCACGCGTTCGCCGGAGGCCAGCACGTCTTCTTTTTTGATGGCAATGCCGATAAAATTCTGAAGGTCGTACAGCAATGCTTCGGGTAGTGTTGCGCGTTTCCGGAAAGCCCGCACCGCCAGGTAGATCTGAGCGAGGGACTCGGCCACCTGCGTAGCCCAATCGGGCGCAGCAACAGGGATTTTGGAAAGCAGGCGCAGGCTACGGCTCAGGCCTGTCATGGAGGCATCGGCAGCACGTGCAGCGATGTGGTCGAATGCGGCGGGTTCTTCCGAAACCACCGTGGCGAGTCCGCGGCGGACCGTGTCGCTCAACCAGGTTTCCAGGTCTTCAAAACCGTTGGATGCCCGTTCCAGTCGTTCGAAACGTGTTTTTTCCTGACTGGCTGCACGTTGTTCGGGATTGCTGCCCGGGCGGATCTTGCCGGCGGATTGTCCGGCCAGTAATGCGGCCAGCCAGCCAGGTTCGGGAGCAGTATCGGGAAAAAAGGAACGGCCTTCGCGGTGGTACAATGCAGCCAGTGCCAGGGCATGCATACAAGGTTTGGAATAAAACGGACAGGAGCAATACAGTTTGTTTTGTGCCGTATCCAGTGCAATGGTATAGGACTTTTCTTCACCCGCCGGCATTTCGGCTCCAACGATATCTCCTGCGGCAAAACGCTGCTGGAAAAAATCGGGGTATGCCAGTATGTCTGCGTGGGGATTTGTCATATAGATTTAACGTGTTCCATCTCCCCAGAATTCAATCTTCATCTTTCACTTCTTCATCCGGGAGTGCAACCACCATATTTTCATTAAACATGCCCAGGGTGGTCATTGCCCGTTCGCTGGCCAGTTGTTCGGCGCTTTTTTTGTTAAAATCATCGGCGGTGCCCATTTTGCGGCCGTCGACAAATACGGCGACTTTGAACTTGTCGCGTTTTTCACTTTTGTATTTGGCCACCACTTTGTATTCGATGCTGTGCCCGTTTTTCTGGCACCATTCCAGCAACTGGCTTTTGTAATTGTCGTCGAAACCTTCCAGTTCGTGGATATCGAGGTATTTGCGCAGGATGCGGCGCACGACGTATTGTTTGGTGCGTTCGTACCCCACTTCGATATACACGGCGCCGACCAGGGCTTCCAGGGCATTGCCCAACATGGATTTGGACAGGCGGGTCTGGTTGTAGTTGGCCAGAAAAAGGTCGAGACCCATTTTGTCCGCTATTTCATCGAGCGAGTTGCGTTTCACAATTTTGGAGCGCATCTTCGTTAAAAAGCCCTCGTCGCTGTTGGGGTATTTTTTAAACAGGTATTCGCCCACAATGGTACTGAGCACTGCATCGCCCAGGAATTCCAGCCGCTCGTTGTTCGAGATCGCGTAGTCGCGGGTGGAAAAGGTGCTTTTGTGGAAAAAAGCCAGTTTAAAAAGTGGCAGATGCACCGGAGTAAAGCCGATCAGCTGTCGCAGCCGCCGGGCAAGTTCTTTATCAGGATGCAGGTAATAATTGTAAAAACGTCGGATAACTCGCACAGAATCAGATTTTTATGCTTTATATCTTCCTGAAAATCACGGAAGCGTTATGGCCTCCAAATCCGAAAGTATTACTGAGTGCAGCATCAAACTTTCGGGCCTGGGCTTGGTTAAAGGTTAGGTTGAGTCTCGGGTTTATTTCCGGATCGTCGGTAAAATGGTTGATGGTCGGTGGTATAAAATCGTGCTGCATAGCCAGTATCGAAGCGATGGCCTCGATAGCGCCTGCCGCGCCGAGCAGGTGACCGGTCATACTTTTGGTCGAGGAAATGTTGACTTTTTCGGCTTCCGCGCCAAATACTTTTTGAATAGCAATCAATTCGGCAACATCGCCCAGCGGCGTAGAAGTGCCATGTGTGTTGATGTAACCGATATCGGCGATAGACAGGCCGGCTTCTTCCAGTACCAGGTTCATCACGTTCACCACGCCGATACCTTCCGGGTGTGGCGCTGAAATATGGTAGGCGTCGTTGGTCATGGACCCGCCTGCGTATTCCGCATAAATCCGGGCGCCGCGGCGCATGGCATGTTCGTATTCTTCCAGCACGAGTGCGCCGCCGCCTTCGCCCAGCACAAATCCGTCGCGGTCTTTGTCGTAAGGCCGCGATGCCGACATCGGATCGTCGTTGCGCTCACTCATGGCCTTCATGTTATTGAATCCGCCCACAGCCGTTTTGGCTATCGTCGCTTCCGAGCCGCCGGCGATAATGATATCGGCTTTGCCGAGGCGAATATAATCGGCGGCGTTGATGATGGCATGCGAGGAAGACGCGCAAGCCGACACCACACCGTAGTTGATGCCCATAAACCCGTACTGGATGGAAATCATGCCGGCGCCCATATTGATGATCATTTTGGGGATCAGAAACGGGTTGTGCCGCGGTGCTCCGGTACCGAGTACGTGGTCTTCAATTTCTTTTTCGAGGGTGTGCAGGCCGCCGATTCCGGAAGCCCAGATAACGCCAACCCGCTGTTTATTAACGGTTTCCAGGTCGAAACCGGCATCTTTAATCGCTTCACCGGCGCTCACCAGGGCAAACTGAGTGAACCGGTCCATCCGGCGGACTTCCTTCTTGTCGATAAAATCTTCCGGTATAAAGTTTTTGACTTCGCAGGCAAATTTCGTTTTGAAATGGGTAGTATCAAATTGGGTAATGGGAGCAGCCCCACTCATACCCTTTTGAAGACTATCGAGGTAAGCAGGAACGTTATTTCCGATGGGTGTGATAGCGCCAAGACCAGTTACGACGACTCGTTTCATACGTTGAAAAATTGATGAATTTGGTTTGAATGAATACTTGATAAGGGCATTCGGTAGGCAAAGGTAAAATTTCGGCAAAATACGCCGGGGTAAATGTCGTATGTGAGGGCAGGAAATGACAAACTTTGTCCGCCTGGCCGGAAAATGACGTTAAAAAAGAACGAAACATACGGCAATTCAATGTTTCAGGGCACAAAAAATCCCGTCTCGTTTCAAACGAGACGGGATGACTTGTTTGCCAATACAGTCAAATGAAAGGTGACTGGAGCCACCCATCAGGCATTTGCCTTAAATTCGGGGTGTTCAACAGCAACTGTCGAACAGTCGAATTCATTATTTGTCGTCCACCTGTGAACTGATGTATTCAACAGCCTGGCCGACAGTCTGAATTTTTTCTGCTTGTTCGTCTGGGATAGACAAATCGAATTCTTTTTCGAACTCCATGATCAGCTCTACCGTGTCAAGCGAATCCGCACCGAGATCCTGGATGAAATTTGCTTCCGACGTGATTTCGGTTTCGTCTACGCCCAGCTTGTCAACGATGATTTTCTTTACGCGATCGGCTACGCTTACACTATCATTTGCCATGATTTTTTATACTTTAGGTGAAAAAAAGTCAGTTTTTCGACGCGCAAAGAAACATCTATTCCCCGGTTTTACCAAAGTTTTTTCTCTTGATTTTTTATAAACACCTACACGATACCCCTATGTTATTTATGTAAATCAAACACTTAGGCCAAAAAAAATCAATTGGTTGGGCAGTCAACGAATGCCTTGTTTGTGACAAAATGGTCGGTTAAATCACAAAAACTTATCATTTTTCGTTGGAATTTTGAACCAGGCAGCGCTACTTTTGCCGCTCTTGCTTATTGTAAGTTGTACACTTTAAAATAAAAGAAATTCATGACTTCTGTAGAATCCGTTACCTTGCTTGAAAAAAATAAGACCATTATGCGCAAAGACGGTTCGCAAAATACCAAAATAGTGGCCACTGTCGGCCCTGCCTGCAATTCCTACGAAAACTTACTGGAATTGGTCAAAACCGGTGTAGATGTATTCAGGCTCAACTTCAGCCACGGCAGCCATGCCGATCACCTCGCGGTTATCGAGCACATCGTGGCGATCAATGAACAATACAAAACCCACGTGGGTATCCTGGCCGATTTGCAAGGACCCAAACTGCGGGTAGGCAATATCAAGGACAATGCCCTGCCGCTCAAAACGGGCGATGTCATCACCATTGTCAACGACAAAACTGCCGAAGGTACGATGGACCGTATCTATATGTCGTACCCCGAATTTGCAGAAGACTGTCAGGTGGGCGAGCGTATTATGATGGACGACGGCAAACTGGTTTTCGAGGTGATCGAAACCAACAAAATAGATACAGTGCGGCTAAAAACCCTCCACGGAGGTGTTTTGAGCAGCAAAAAAGGGGTAAATCTGCCGGACACCAATGTCAAACAGCCTTCCATGACGGCGAAAGACCGCGAAGACCTGGAATTTATCCTGACACAACCGGTACACTGGATCGCGCTTTCTTTTGTGCGCCGCCCGGAAGATATGGATGACCTGCGCGCAGCCCTCGAACGCACCGGCCACCCGGCTAAAATGATGGCAAAAATTGAAAAACCGGAAGCCGTTAAAAATATCCGGGAGATCATCCGCGCCTGCAACGGCATTATGGTGGCCCGCGGCGACCTGGGTGTGGAAATGCCCATCGAACAATTGCCGATGACGCAAAAGGAAATCATCCACCTCTGCATGCAATACGCCCGCCCGGTGATCGTAGCCACGCAGATGATGGATAGTATGATCACCAACCCGTCGCCTACCCGCGCAGAAGTGACCGACGTTGCCAATGCCGTGCTGGACGGTACCGATGCGGTGATGCTCAGCGGCGAAACCTCCGTTGGCCACAATCCCCCGCTGGTGATCCAGTACATGTCGCGCATTATCGAACAGGCGGAAAAACAATACTGGCCGCATATCACCAGCCACCGCCCTACTCCCTCACCGAATTTCAAACTGTTCCACTCCGACGTCGTGTGCTTCAATGCCTGCCGCGTTGCGGAAGAAATCGGCGCAAAAGGGATTATCGGGATGACGGTTTCCGGTTACACCGCATTTAAAGTGAGCAGTTTCCGGCCGCAGGCGCCGATCTATATTTTCAGCAACCACCAGAGTATGCTCAAATCCCTCAATCTGTTGTGGGGCGTGCGGTGCTTTTATTACGATCAGTTTAGTTCGACCGATGAAACCATCGAGGACTGCACCATGATCCTGAAAAATGCCGGCCGCGTTCAAACGGGCGATACGGTGATCAATACCGGCTCGATGCCGCTGGAAAAAAGGTATTCGACGAACTTTTTGAAGGTTACGGAAGTGGAATAACGTGAAATACTTGCGCCTTTCCATCGCTTTACTTTGCCTGCTGACAGCGTTCGTTTCTTTCACCATCAGTGAGGGCGACGTTGCATTCAGCATCCCGGAAGGCTGGCCGAAACCTGTTTATGATTTTACTAAAAACCCGGTCACAACGGCCGGGTTCCAGTTGGGCCGGCAATTGTTTTATGACCCGCTGCTGTCCCGAGACACCACAATTTCCTGCGCGAGTTGTCATTTGCAGGCAACGGGATTCGCACACGTCGATCACAACCTGAGCCACGGCATTGACGGCCGAATCGGCCGCAGAAATGCTCCGGCCATTATAAATATGGCCTGGAGCAGTTCTTTTATGTGGGATGGAGGCGTGAACCACCTGGATGTGCAACCACTGAGCCCGATCGGCAGTCCGGAAGAAATGGACGAAAGTATGGAGCACGTCGTGCACAAGTTGAATACCCAACGCAAGTACCGGAGTATGTTTTTCCGGGCATTCGGGGACAGCACTGCAACCGGGCAAAAAACGCTGCTCGCTTTGTCGCAATTCGTGCTAATGCTCAATTCCTACAACTCCAAATACGATAAATACCTGCGGAAGGAACCCGGTGGTGTGTTCAGCGACCAGGAACTGAACGGCCTGGCGCTGTTCCGGAAACACTGCGCCGACTGCCATACCGAGCCCTTATTTACCAACGGCGCATTTGCCAACAACGGGCTGCCGCCGGATACTGCTCTGCTGGATTTCGGGCGTTTGCGCATTACCGGAAATTCGGCCGACTCCTTGCGGTTCAAAATACCTACATTGCGTAATATCCAGTTTACCTACCCGTATATGCACGACGGAAGGTTCAAAAAACTGTCGGAAGTGCTGAAACACTACACTGAAGGCATCCAACAAAGCCCCACCCTGGATAAGCGGCTGCAAACGCCGGTTGTATTGAGCCCCAATGAAAAAATTGACCTGGTGGCTTTTATGCTGACGCTAACGGATAGGGAGTTTTTGTTCGATCAACGCTTCGGGTTTCCACGGGAATGACCGGAAGTGCTTTTTAACTTCCCGAGAAACACCCTAATTCAGGAGCGTATGGTTGGAAACACCTCTCCCGAAGCCGACTGTTTCGCGGTACCCTTGAGGAGAAACATCGGCATTGGTTTTGAAAAACCTGCTGAAGTAATACTCATCGGTGTAGCCCAGTTCGTAGGCAATTTCTTTGACTGGTTTATTGGTCAGGTACAGTTCCCGTTTGGCTTCAATAATGATTCTTTCGGAAATAAGTTCAGTGAGGGTTTTATTAAAATGCGTTTTGGTGATTTTTGCCAGTGCTTTGGGCGAGATATGAAGCAGATCTGCATAGTCGCCCGCTGAATGTTTGGTCCTGTAGTGGGTTTCGATAGCATCTTTCAGGGTTTGTAAAATAAAAGGCTCTCTGGATCCTGCAACGGATTCTCCAGATTGGGCATGTTGTTGCGTTTTCAATCTGGATGCCGTTATCAACAGGATTTTAAGGTAAGACACCAATAATTCGTACTGTGCCAGGGCAGGATTTTGCATTTCGGTTCTGATCTGTTCCAGTACGAGGCGAAACGTATTTCCGGCCTGCTCATCCATTTTTGTATAAGGCGGCTGGTAGATGTTGTTGAACAACACACCTGCGCATGCTACTTCCTTGTGGTGTTTGTGAATACAGAAAAAATCAGGATGGAAATAGAGGGCGATGCCCTTGATATCTGCATCGGCGGAAAACATAAACGGCTGGTAAGGTGAAAAGGCAAACAATACATTTGGCTCGAAAGCATATGCTGAAAAGTCGGCCTTTACAGTTCCGCTACCTTCCATGACCCAGATAACAGCGTAATAGTTATTGCGCTGCAAATGGTCGAAATGACCGTTGTCTTCAAACGAGAATACCTTGAATGCCAGGTTTCCGTTTTGCGGATTGATGAGGGTATTTGTTGAGGAATGGAGCATGTTATGCTTAATTTTTTGCCATGATTATGCTAATTTTTTGTCCGCCTCTTCGATAGCCAGGTCGTTGATACTGGCAAATCGCTTTGCCATCAGGCCATTCTCATCGAACTCCCAGTTTTCATTTCCATAGGCCCTGAACCATTGTCCGGCAGCGTTTTGATACTCATATTCAAACCGAACAGCGATGCGGTTATCCGTATGCGCCCAGTATTCTTTTTTGAGTTTGTAGTTGATTTCCTTTTTCCATTTTTCGGTCAAAAAGGCCACGATTTCCTCCCGGCCACGGATGAAACGATCCCTGTTGCGCCATTCGCTGTCGGGTGTGTATGCCTTTGAAACGCGCTCGGGGTCCTGGCTGTTCCAGGCGTCTTCCGCCATTTGAATTTTTTGTTTCGCCGATTCGAGTGTAAAAGGCGGCAAGGGTGGTCTTTGATTTTCCATGATATTGCGTATTTTATTCACTTCGCTCATCGCAAACTAAAGTTGGATAAAAGAAGTGGAATTGGTGTGAAAACAAATTTTTCAAATGCGCTTTTCAGCGCAGGTTTCCCTCTTTTTCAATCCAATGTCTGATATTTTTCAGATGTCTGCATCTTTTTTAGGAGACCCAAAAAAACAGACTTGGTAAAACGGACATAAGACGCCGTCTCACCATCGAACCCAATAAAAAGCCGGGCATTTCCGTAAGGACAAAGAGGGGCCTGGGGATCGTTTTTGCGCAGTTCGTATCGGTGCGGGCACTGGCGGAAAGTGTGCGCGTCCACAACCCTCAGGCCGTCTTTGTAGTTTGTCATAATAAGTAAAAGGGCAAAATTGCAAAGAGCAAATGGCAATGTTAATCAATGAGTTACAGAAGAATTAGTTCAAACTAATTTTGCTTGATTACTTAAAACAGTTTCTTATACTGCGGCCGATTCAAGTTCCGGCGCGACCGGGAAATCAATCGGAATTTGCGTGATGTTGTGCAGGTAGTTCATCACAACTTTATCGGCAATGGCCAACACGACATCTACCAAAGCGCCTTTGGAATAACCTGCGTCAAAAAACTGTTGGAGTACTGTGGCATCCGGCCGACCTTTTGTGGTGGTGATGGATTGCGTCAATTGAGCCAGCGCATCCAGTTTGGCGTTAAAAGGCGCTGATCCGCTTCTGATTTCCAGGATTTGGTCGTCCGTAAAGCCGTTCATTTTGCCAATAACGGTGTGTGCGGACTGGCAATAACGGCATTCGTTGATCTGGCTGACAACCAGGTTGACGACCTCTTTTTCTTTTTTGGAAAGGGAGGTTTTGGCATTCTGAAATTGCAGGTAATTGCCGAGTCCCGTATCCGAATACGCCATAATTGCGTACAAGTTGGGAACAAAACCCAGTGCGCCGTTCAGGTTGTCAAAAATGGTTTGGTTGTCAGCGTTTACTTCTGCTTTGGTAGGTACTGTGAAATGTGTCATTTTTTGAATGAATTGGTGTTGTCTGATTGACAGTGCAAAGGTGGGGGGCAGGCCCCTCCCTGAAAAATGGAGGATACACGCAGAGAGATGGACATTTTTCCCGCGTACCTTCAATCAAACTTTTGCATGCCAAATAGAGTACCTGATACTTTCTATTATGTACTTTTATCTTTTTCCTTCCGCGTTCATTCCGACAAAGATTTTTAAATGAGATTAAAAGTGGGTTGCCAACTTGAATACCTGTCACGCTATGACACCCCGCTCATTCTGCTATTACGCCTGCACAGGGTTGTGTCCCAGACGGTGATCCATGAAAACTTGACCGTCTATCCCGACGTACCTATGACGGAGTATACGGACCATTATGGCAATTATTGTCACCGCCTGATAGCACCGGAAGGCCGACTTGTCATCAGCGCCCATGCCATTGTAGAAACGGCTTTGGAGGCTGAAGTCGATACCAATGCCAATTTTACCCTGATCCAGTACCTGCCCGACGATACACTGATCTACCTGTTGCCCAGCCGCTTTTGCGAATCAGACAAATTGAACAGCAAGGCATATGAAATCATCAACGACGGAATGACGGGGTACCAAATGGTGGAGGCCATCCGGCAATGGGTCTTTTCAAATATCAAATATGAATACAACCGCAGTACTTCCTCTACTTCGGCATTGGACACCCTGAGCGTGCAGCATGGCGTTTGCAGGGATATGTCGCACCTGGCGATTGCGCTTTGCCGGAGTATCAATATCCCCGCCCGCTTTGTCACCGGCTATTTGTACGACCTGAAACCGATGGACCTGCACGCCTGGTTTGAGGCTTTTCTGGATGATAAATGGTACACTTTTGATGCGACGCAACCCTTCGTCACCGGCGGCAGGGTCACATTGGCCTATGGCAGGGATGCTGCAGATGTGGCCACGGCCACTTATTTTGGGGACATTGTGCTGGAGAATATGTTTGTGTTTGTGGAACAGGAGTGAGGAATGATGAGTTATGAATGATGAATGATGAATGTTTGGCCTGGCAGGTGAAGTGAATTTTGTTATTTATTATAATTTATTGATTTTCAGTATATTAAGTATTTTTTCATCATTCATCATTCATCATTCATCATTCATCATTCATCATTCATCATTCATCATTCATCCCTAAGCCAGTTCCCTTTTCAAAAAATCCCCCGTCCAGCTCTCTTTCACTTTGGAAACGGCTTCCGGAGTGCCCGAGCAAATGATATTGCCGCCGCGCATACCACCTTCGGGGCCGACATCCACAATAAAATCTGCCATTTTGATCACATCGAGGTTGTGCTCGATGACAATGACGGTATTGCCTTTTTCGACCAGCCGGTTCAGTACGGCCAGCAACTGCCGGATATCTTCAAAATGCAAACCGGTGGTTGGTTCGTCGAGGATGTAAATCGTGCGGCCGGTATCTTTTTTGGATAGTTCTTCCGCCAGTTTCACGCGCTGCGCTTCCCCGCCGGAGAGTGTGGTGGCCTGCTGACCGAGTGTGATATAACCGAGTCCCACTTCCTGTAAAGTCTTGATTTTCCGGAAGATAGAAGGGATGGGGGCAAAAAAGTCAGCCGCTTCATTGATCGTCATATCCAGTACGTCGGAGATGGATTTGCCTTTGTACAGGATTTCCAGCGTTTCGCGGTTGTATCGCCGGCCCTGGCAGCGTTCGCAATGCACCTGCACATCCGGCAGGAAATTCATTTCGATGGTGCGCAGTCCGGCGCCTTCGCAGACTTCGCAGCGGCCACCTTTCACATTGAAGGAAAAACGCCCCGAGTTGTAACCCCTGATTTTGGCTTCCGGGGTGTCGGAAAACAGTTTGCGGATATCGCCAAACACATTGGTGTAGGTGGCGGGATTCGAGCGCGGCGTCCGACCGATCGCGCTTTGGTCGATCTCGATCACTTTATCCAGGTGTTCCAGCCCGCGAATTTCCTTGTACGGCAACGGGCGTTTCAGGCTGTTGTAAAAATGGCTTTGCAGAATCGGGTACAGGGTCTCATTGATGAGCGAGGATTTTCCGGAACCGCTCACCCCTGTCACACAAATAAAAGTACCCAAAGGCAGGCGCAAGGTGACGTTTTTCAGGTTGTGCCCGGTACAGTCTTGCAGTTCCAGCCATTGGCCGTTGCCGCTGCGGCGCACTTCCGGCACGTCGAGTTGGGTGCGGCCGGCGAGGTAATCGGAGGTTTTGGTCGGGTTTTTCAGGAAGTCGGCCGGCGTACCGATATCGACAATTTGTCCGCCGTGTTTGCCGGCGCCTGGGCCCAGGTCGATCAGGTAGTCGGACTGGAGCATGATGTCGCGGTCGTGTTCTACAACGAGCACGGTGTTGCCGATGTCGCGCAGGTTTTTAAGCGCCTGGATCAGCCGCATGTTGTCGCGCTGGTGCAGTCCGATGCTGGGCTCATCGAGGATATAAGTGATCCCTGTCAATTGGGAGCCGATCTGCGTGGCGAGGCGGATGCGCTGGCTTTCGCCACCGGAAAGAGTGCGTGCGGGCCGGTTAAGCGCCAGGTAGTCGAGCCCGACCTGAAGCAGGAATTTTAGCCGGAAACGGATTTCTTTCAGCACATCTTTGGCGATAGCCCGCTGCCGTTCGCTCATTTGTTGCTCTACATTGCTCAGGGCAACGTGGAGTTCGGCGAGGTCCATATCGGCCAGTTCTGCGATGTTGCGCTCGGCAATTTTGAACCACAGGCTTTCTTTCCGCAGCCGCGTTCCCTGGCACTCGGGGCAGGGCGCCACGGTCATAAAGTCTTCGGCCCACTGGCGGATTTTTTCACTCGTCGTATCGCCGTACCAGCGTTTGAGCATATTGATGAGGCCATCGTAAGCGAGGTTGTAACTCCATTCATCGCCGCCCCAGGTCATATCAATTTTCAGGTCTTCATCGCCGCCGTGCAGCAGTGTCTGCAAGGCCGCCGGAGGAATATCTTTGACGGGCGTACTGAAAGAAAACTTGTGTTTTTTGGTGAGTTCCCGCAATTGTTTGAACATCATATTCTCCCGCACCTCACCCAGGGGAACGATACCTACTTCGTTGATACTCTTGGTGTTGTCGGGGATCACCCGCGCCATGTCGACTTCGTGGATTTCGCCCAGTCCTTTGCAATGCGGGCACATGCCGTAAGGAGAGTTGAAAGAAAACGTGTTGGGCGAAGGTTCTTCGTAGGACAGTCCGCTGTCCTCGCACATCAGGTTTTTGGAATAGTTGGCCAGGGTACCGTTGTCGAGATCGAGGATTTGAACGATCCCATCGCCGATGCGCATGCCCATCCGGACGCTTTCTGCCAGTCGTTCGCCGCGGTCGTCGCCGACTTTAAGCCTGTCCACCACCGTTTCGATATCGTGGATTTTATAGCGGTCAACCTGCATGCCTGGTGTGATATCCACGATTTCACCGTCGATGCGCACCTTGGCGTAACCCTGTTTCCGGATTTGTTCGAAGAGTTCGCGGTAATGCCCTTTGCGGGAGCGGACGATGGGCGCCAGCAGTGCAATTTTGCAGTCGGCAAAACGCTCCTGAATACTCTGGATAATTTGTTCTTCGGTGTATTTCACCATTTTTTTCCCGGTCACATAAGAATATGCTTCTCCTGCGCGGGCGAACAAAAGGCGCAGAAAGTCATACACTTCGGTAACGGTGCCTACAGTGGAGCGTGGGTTGCGCCCCGTTGTTTTTTGTTCAATGGAAATGACCGGGCTGAGTCCCGTGATTTGTTCCACATCGGGCCGCTCCATTTCGCCGATAAACTGGCGGGCGTAGCTGCTGAGCGTTTCCATAAAACGCCGCTGACCTTCGGCATAAATGGTATCAAAGGCGAGCGAACTTTTGCCCGAACCGCTCACGCCCGTAATCACAACCAGTTGGTTGCGCGGAATCCGCACATCCACGTTTTTCAGGTTGTGTACCCGCGCGCCGATCACCTCGATGAAGCCGTTGTCGTGTCCGGCCGGTTTCGGTTGATCCGGGCGTATATCCGAGGGCTGGTGCGCCGCGCCGGTCGTAGTTAATGTTTTTGCCTTTGCCATATTTACCCTGAGAACAATCAGATTGGAGTTGGGTTTTGGGAAAAGGCAAAAGTAAGCAGAATCTGTTGGTTATAAAAAAGATTTTAAAACAAAAAGTAGCACATCAGGCGCCCTCACTTTTTTCCAGCAGCCACTTTTTTTCCGAAACGGCCTTTTCCTGTACAATCGCCGTCCGCAATGCTGCCCTCTGATCTGCGGAGGCTGTAGTCAGTTTGCGGGTGAAGCGGATGAAATGCACATAATTGGCGCGGTGGTAACTGATTTCCTTGTGTCGTTTCAGGAAAATCTGCATGGCATCGAGGTGTGAATGCAGCGCGTCGAAAGCGCCGATATTGAACAGGATTTTGGCAATGAGCGTTTTGGCGGCCAGCGCCGCCAGCAGGTCTTCCGACTCCGAATGTTGGAGCAGCAATAAAGCAATATCGTAGTTTTTCATCTCATATTCCCAGCGCGCCAGGTTGAAATGGTAATTGCTGTCCCGGTATTTCGGCTCGATAAAATATCGAAATTCGTCGAGAAATGTGCGCACCCATTCCAGTTCGCCCAGCAACAAGCCGAGTGCCGCCGCATTCCGATAGGTGAACCGCGACAGCACGCCGTCTACCAGAAATATCTTTTTTTCAAACCCCGCCCGGTACAACTCGAACCCCGCGCGCACATGCGGTTGCGAACCTTCGTTGATCCGGCGCGTACAAAAATTCAGTCCGAGCACGTACAGGTCGCGCAATTCTTCTTCCGGAAAACAAGCGCCGTGCTGCACGATTTTTTCCAAAAATCTCGCAAATCCAGCCTCGTTGTCGGGCTCGCTCAGCACTTTGTAACAGTGGTAATACAAATCAATGGCGGGGAATTCAAGCAGGTTGTCGCGCTCGATTTGTTCCAGCATGACGTCAAGTAAAGAAAATGTGTACTCCGTTTTGAACACGTTCTGGTGAGAAAGTGCCGTACAAACCTGGCGCAATTTCTGGGCAAAATACCAGTGATCCAGCGCGTCGGACATGCCCTGCACGTTGAGCGCCTCCGTGCGTTTGGTGGCCGCTTCGAAGCGAAAAGTTTCGGCCAGCACATCGTGTTTTTGCCGCAAATAGTCTGCGTTGCGGATGGGTTGCTGTTCCAGTTGTTCCTGCGCCTGCCGGATGTTTTTTTGAAACAATGTAGGTAAATTCTTTTTCCGGTAAGCCGAAGCCAGTGCCATGTGGCCGCCCACAGGGTTTCCGGCAATCGTTTTCCAGCGCATATAATCCTCCACCGCATCGGTCAGCCAACTGCCCAGCAACCGCATCAGGCGATCGTCCGGTTCTTTTTCAGGGTAAATTTTGGAAAAAATAAACGCTTTGTCCGGCATTTCACCCTGTTTGGAAACAGCCTTCACGAGGATATCGAACAACTGCCGCACGTCTTCCCGGTAGTTGAACCAGTCCGAACGAAGCACGATACGCATGTCTCTGATTTCTGCCGATCCCAACTTTTTTATTAATTCGTATACCTGCATGGCTTCGGAAATTTTACTCGACAAGTTTCATTTATTTTTTGCAAAATCACATAATTTAATTTATTAAATTACTGAATATCAACATATTACTATACATGTTTTCTAAAAAAATATTTGCAAACTTAAATATTTGTTTTCTCTTGTACAATCGTGTACACCTTACCTTGGAGCTACAATTCGTGTAAAAGTGTTTAAAGGCAATACCATACTGCGGGTCATATTATTTTTAGCCATCATACTGTCGCAACGCCCGGCGGCGGCACAGTTTCACTATGCCACGCAGCAGGTGTATACGCAAGGGCATTTCCTGGAAGCCGATACGATGTGGATGGGTACTGGCAACGGGGTGGCCAAAATGTTGCGCAATGGAGACCTGCTGCAGCGCTGGACACAGGAGGAACATCCCACGCTCATTGGCAGCTTGAGTGTTATCACCAAGGATAATAACGGTCGCCTGCTGACGTACTCCGATTTCTGGGGCATCCGCCGGCTCAATGGCGCTGAATGGGAAACCATAAGCGACCCGTTTACGCCGGTCATCGGCCCGCTCTCGTTTTTCGATATGGTGGTCGACTCCCAAAACAGGATTGTGCTGGGTGGCGGCGGCTCGTTCATGTACCGGCAAAACGGTACTGCCTGGGAACAAATTCCCTTTCCTTTCGTAGCCAATCGTTTGAAGCGAGGCCCCGGCGGTGATTTATGGATCAACGGTGGGGGTCAGGTGGCGCGTTACAACGGCACCACCTGGACAACTTCGGAAGCGGCATTGCCCAATAAACGGCTGTGTTTCGATTTTACCTGGGACTCGAACGGCGACTTGTTTGCCATTTTTTACCAGCAAAATGTCAATATTCCGGAAATCTGGAAATTTCCGCAGGGCGATCTAACTCTGCCGGAATTGGTCGTGGCCATGCCCGAATATGCCCAGTCCGGTAATCCGCCAGTATTTTACACGGAATCTATTGCCATAGACGTCCAGGGCCGTATCTGGCTCGGCATTGCCGGCTTCGACTTCAATTTTATCCGCCGCGACGGCGATACCTGGACCGAACTGGGCGGCCATACCAACAGCCCTTTCCCGCTGTTTGCCTACTCGGAATCGCGCATGACGCCCGACCCCGACGGCTCCATGTGGATCAGCAGCCGTATCAATGCCGATCCGCTGTACCGATATGCCGACGATACGGGCTGGCAGGTGTATGAAAACAGTTTTTCTGAAATGGGCTATGCCGGGGTGGTCGGCATGGACGGGAAAGTGTTTTTCGGCGGCCCTCGTTTTATGGGCATTTACGATCCTGCTACGGATCAATATCGGCACCAGGCGCTCGGCGCCAACGGAGTGGTCGTACACGATATGGCTGTTTCGCCTTACGACAGCACGGTGTATGCCGCAACGGAGACGGGCCTCTGGGCCTTTGACGGGCAGGACTGGGCTGTGGCATTGCCCATAAATCCCTCGGCATCTTCCGTAGTGAATGTGGACGTCGCGCCGGACAACAGCGTGTGGGCGGCAGTCATTACCAGCAATGGACAGACGCTTCAAAGCGCGCTCACCATGCGCGCCCCCGGTGGCAACTGGCAGGATATTCCCTTGCCAACCGGGACCTACGTGCTGGCGATCGCGCCCGATACCGCCGTTTGGCTGACGGGATACGACCGTATTTACCGGTATAAAAACGGCGTATTTACGCTTTTTGATTCCACAACGACCGGGTATCCATTTACTGAAATAAACAGTCCGGTTTATCATCTCGAAATAGACCGCCTGGGTCAGGTCTGGACATTTATCAAAAACGTCGGACTGCTGCGTTACGATGGCGTGCAATGGACCGTTTTCTCTAAGGAAAACTCCGGTTTGCACAACAATTACGACCTCCACAGGATGAAGATAGACGCCAGTGGCAATCTCTGGCTCAGTTTTGCGGACAATGGTACCAGCCAACGCGCATTACAGGTTTTTGACGGCAGCAACTGGCGCAGTTTTTACCATTACAACAGCAATATCAGTTCCTACGCCATAACCGCTATCGCAGCGGGGCCTGACGGGCAAATGTGGTTGCACAGTACATATAATTTTTTCTCGTTCAAATGGTCGCCGGGCTGGCTTCGCGGCCAATTGCGCCGCGATACGAACGGCGACTGTTTGCCGGTTGCGCCCGAGCCACCGCTGCCCCGGTGGATCGCACGGGCTATCAGCACCTCCGGGGAAAAATCGTATTCGATTACCAACCCGGAGGGGCAGTATGAACTGAACCTGGACAGCGGCGCGTACACGGTGCAATTATTACCGCCCGCTTCGGTCTGGGGCGATTGTGATGGGGCACAAACGGTTGATCTGGGTCAGGCGGCTGCCGACACGGTCGATTTTGCAGGGGAAAGTCTCTCTGATTGCCCGCTGATGAACATAGAACTGGATGCCCCTTTTTTGAGGCGTTGTTTTACTTCCCGGTACCAGTTGCGGTATTGCAATTTCGGGACGGCTGCGGCAAGCCAGGCGGTTGTCGATCTGGACATTCCCCCGGAATTGGAAGTACAGGCACTCAGCCTGCCTTACGATGTGTTGTCTCCGGGAAAAATCAGGGTGTCGCTCGGCGATGTCGCGGAGGGCGTTTGTGGCAGTTTTACCATGGATGTGCTACCCGCCTGCGATGCGCCGCTTGGCGCTTCCGTATGCGTTCAGGCCCATATTTCGCCCGATACCCTTTGCCAGGGTAGTCCGGGCTGGTCGGGCGCCGACTTGCACGCCTCGGCAGAATGCACCGGCGATACTGTCTATTTTTTGCTCAAAAACAAGGGCTTCGGCGATATGATCCAGGCGCTGGATTACGTCATCATCGAAGACGAGGTAATCATGCGCATCGCACCGGTGCAATTGCCCGAGGGCGACTCCGTGACCATCGCTTTCCCGGTGAGCAGCAACTACCAGCGCATCCAGGTGCCGCAGGAGCCGGGTCACCCGTATCCCGGATTGGTGAGCGTTGCCGTAGAGGCCTGCAACGGAGAGTCCTTCAGTTCGTTTGTTGCGCAGTATCCTTTTGACAACCCCTCGCCATTTTACACACAAACCTGCGCTGTTATCAAAGGTGCGTACGATCCCAACGATAAATCGGCCACGCCTGAAGGCGTAAAGGACGAACACTACATTTGGCCGGGTACGGAACTGGATTACAAAATCCGTTTTCAGAATACGGGAAATGACACGGCTTTCACCGTGGTTATCCGCGATACGTTGCCTGCCTGGCTCGATGTGGCTACTTTCCGCCCCGGCGTTGCTTCGCATACCTACGACTGGGGTATCAGCGGGCCGGGTATCCTGACCTTTATTTTTGACAATATCCTGCTGCCCGATTCCAACGTGAATGAAGTGGCTTCGCACGGTTTTATCACCTTCAAAATATCGCCGGCGGATAGCACGCCGCTGGGTACGGTGCTGGAAAACAGGGCGGGTATTTATTTCGATTTTAATGATCCGATTATTACCAATACGGTATTTCACACGGTGGATACGGGTTTTTTAGCCTACAATATGGTGGATGCGGTGCTGGAAACGGACACAGCGACCGGGCTGTCCGTCGCCCCGAACCCAGCGGGCGACTGGACGCGGGTTTCCATGCCCGGCCATTTTTTCAAAAACGGAAGCATTCGTTTGTCGGATGTGTTCGGCAGGATGCTGGTGCAGCAAAAGTTTCAGGGAGATGGTGTGGTATTGCGGCGAAACGGCCTGCCATCCGGTGTGTATAATCTGGAAGTTTTTGATGGTAAGGTATGGGTTGGGGCAGGACGAATATGCTGGTATTGATTGGGATTTGGGGTGTGTCTGTGTTTGCGCGCGCGTAGAGAGATGGAACACGGATCGAGCGGATGAGACACGGATCAAAACGGATTTTTAAAATACAATGAACCCGGGCGGCCACAAGGGCCGCCCCTACCCAATCGGGCTTTTTGATTTGCAATTTACCAGGATTTTCTGCCTCTGTTGTAGGGGCGGCCCTTATGGTCGCCCACAACTCAAAGGTTCCAGACACCAGTGAGCAGCGCCTCGCGCAAGCAAGTAACGGATGACACGGATTAAATTCCAGCAAACCCTTGATAATCAACACGAATAACGAATAAC
>JADLCC010000376.1 GCA_020847425.1 Saprospiraceae bacterium | reverse complement strand
GCAGATAAAATGACTGCAAAAAGAAAAAAAACAGGATATGTTTTCATGAAAAAACGAAATCGGAGGGTTGAAAAATGTGGGTTCAATGTTAAGTTTGTTACCTCTGTGTAAACTTAATATTAAGTTAGTGTTAAGTCTGGTAATTTTGCCTTACTTTTAAATGCAATTCAATTCATATATGAAACAAGCAACGCAGAAACCCTCTACCGTAAAAAAAAGTATTTCACCTGCGCTCAACACTTTAAAACAAAAAGTGGACAATGCAGAAAAAGCAGTAGTAAAGGCTTATTCCGAACTTGAAAAAAAACAATCAGCCCATAAAGAGTCCCTTCAAAACGAGTCGGACAAGCATGTGGTTTTTCAACTCTGGTCGGTGATGAGAATCGCAAAATTTGCGTTCAAAATCAAACGTACTGAGTTGAAACTCGCGAAAAGCGACTATAAATTTGCCAAAAAAGCCGCCAAAAAAGCAGGCCAGAAAGCAAATAAAGAAAGCGTTGTTGCAGAAACTCATGCATCCAAACCTGTGGAAAAGAAAAAGAAAGCAGCCAAAAAGCCTGCTTCGGCTTAGTGCGTTTTCGGGAATTTTTGACGGAGCATGAAAAAGACATTTTTCAGGCCCGGTAAAAAATTCCCGAACACGCTCTTAATCTTCTCCCTCTTCTTCTACTGTGCTCAAAAAAGCAGACCTTCTGGGAGCAGGCATTTCACTGTGTTCACCCTTAATGGCTTTCCACAACACTTCATTGAATTCCAAATCGGGCACCCGGTCTTCCTGTGACATATCAAAATTGTCGGAACGGCGCTGCAGGTCGTTTACGGCCGTGTTCCGGTCATCCAGATTAATGTTGCACGGCCGGGCTTTCCAGGGTGAAAAATCGGCATTTGGGGTAAAAGAATGCCACATAGGAGTTGCAGCGGCATTCTGCTGACTCATCGGTGGTATTCCAAGTATCAGTTCGATGGTGCGCAACATCGAATTGGTGCTGTACATGGTATGATCCACAAAATTCCGTCGGGTGTAGGGGCTGACTACGAAGGCAATAGAACGGTGCGCGTCCACATGGTCGGCTCCGTTTTGTGCATCGTCTTCCAGTACAAATACGGCCGACTCTTTCCAGACGGGGCTTTGGGATAAGTGTTCGATAAACAGCCCCAGCACCAGGTCGTTATCGGCCATTTGAGCAAAAGGAGTTGGTCTGCCCAGTCGAAGCCCTTCCGTATGGTCGTTGATCAGCCGCAGGGTGTTCAGGCGAGGTACCGCACCTGCTACCACCAGCGAATCAAAATCGCGTTTCCACTGTGAAACACGGGTTGTATCTTTCACTGAAGTATCCCAGGAAGTGAAATAGGGGCAAAAATGATTTTCCAGTGCCGGAATGTTCGGCTTGTTATCGTCAGCAAATTCTCCATAGGTGCGATAACTTACGCCCGCCCTTTTACAATGATCCCAGATAAAACCATCTCGGGGCCAGGCAGTGGTATTCTGTCCTTCAAAGTCGTAATCGCCTCCGCGGTCGCCGTAACTGGTGACCCAGGTTTTTTCGGTGTAATCATTGGCATAACCGGCTGTACTCCAGTTGTGGCCGTCGGCGCTGACTTCTGCGGAGACATAAAAATTATCCAGCAGCACGAAATCACGCGCTAATGCGTGGTGATTGGGGCTGATTTTTTCCGGAAACAAGCAAAGTGAACTGTCTCCGTTGCCCTCGGGCATATCCCCCAGCACCTGGTCGTAGGTGCGGTTTTCTTTAATGATGTAAAACACATGTTTAATCGGGGATGGGGCGCCCACGCGTTGCGGAATCGGGTTTCCGGGCTCACCTGCGGCGAATAGTTCGCGTTCCCTGGTATACGGCGTGTTTTGATAAACCTGTCGCGTATAAGTTGCTAAAACCTGCTCATTGGGAACAGGAATAATACTTAGGGTACCCTTCATCAGGCCACCGATGTATTCAATTTTGGCAATCGCAACAGAATCTGCTTTTTGATAAGCTACACTTTGTTTTTTGCTGACGGGGCTCGGACCGTTCGGATTGGGAAAAGAAGAAAACCCTTTACCGTTGGCTACAAATATTGTTTTTCCGACCGTTTTGACGCAGGTGGGGTACCAACCGGTGGGGATAAATCCCTTCGAGCGACTATTTCTGCGTTCTGAAACATCGAATACGGCAAGGCAGTTGTTGTCCGCATTGGCAACATACAATGTTTTTTCGTCCGGCGATAAAGCCACGCCGTTGGTGGTCGATCCGGTCAACAGGTTGGGATACAAAGTAGCCGCGAGGGTTTCAATCACTTTTCCCAGTTGCAAATCCACAATATTTACTGTGTTGTCGTCGGCGCAAGCAATGTAAGCAAGCGTTCCTTTTTTGTTGATAATCAGGTCATTGGGGTTGTCGCCGACCGGAATCCGGTTGCTCACACGCCGTTGCTCGGTATTCCAGATCACCAGTTCATTTCCACCCCAGTGCGTGATCAGCAGATTTTTCCTGTCGGGCGTCAGTACGCAAGTGTACAGTTCCTTGCCAATGGAATCACGGTGTACAATCGCCTTGCTTCGGGTATCCAGCACATAAAGGGAGTGGTTGCCTTTTGTCACCACATACAACAGGTGTTTTGAATCATCCAAACAAATTCCTGCGGGAGAAATATTTTGGGGCCAGGGTTTTCCCAATAAAAGGGTGTCTTTTAATACCAGTTTTTCCTGTTCGATGCGGTACCGGAGAATCGCATTGCTATTCCCGCCGGACACATACAGGGTTCTGTTGTCGGAAGCGAAGGACAGTCCCAGCCATGCGATCGGAATTTCGAGTGCGTGCAACAGTTTCTTTTTGCGGCAATCAACAAGTTGAAGGGATTGTTTTCCCTGGCCGTTATTGGTGACCGCAAGGTAACGTTGGTTGGGAGACACAGCCATATTGAGCGGCAGGTCGCCGAGCGGAATGGAACTGCCCGCCGGGCTCAGTGACCAGCCGGTGGGCAACAGGGTAGTACCCGTTCCTGCTTGTTTGCCCGGTTGCTGCTGTGCGAGCAAAGAGGATTGAAAGTAAACAGTAAACAGCGTGAGAAAGAGAACCAATCGCTTCATATTATGGCTAGTTTAGTTTGATTTGTGGGGTAAACATCGTATTATTTTTTTGTAATGAGTTGGTTTTCAAGGTATTTTTCAGTTGTTTGTCGTTGTTTTAGCGGGACATCACGTGTCTCGAACAAAGCAGCAATTTTACCTGTAACGGCTTGAGCCGGTTGATATTCCAGGCCCAGAAACGCGGCAAATGTTTGTGCAAACTGGCATTGGAAATACGGCGGACTTTGTTCCATTTCTCCTTCGGGAGCAGTTTGAGGCCCGATCACCGCAAACCAGATTTCTTCCGCGCCATCTACCCAGGTGTGGTGTTTATGCCAGGTGTCGGGACTGTTTCCACGACCGTGATCTGTGGTGATAAAAAGTGTCGTTTTGTTTCGATATCGCTCACTGGATTGGATAAACTGCCAGATCTGGCCGATCATTTTGTCATTGGCATTTGCTGCTGACAAGTACTCGGCGTATTTTTTTTCATGCGCGTACTCATCGGTTTCTCCCAGGCCGATGTGCATTACCCTCGGCGCTTTCTGCCTGAGGTATTCCAGGGCAAAAGCGGCAGTAAGGCTATCCGGTCTGATACGTTTACCCCAAGGTTTGGATACAGATTGTAGTTGTTGGTTCAGGGTGGAAAAATGAATATTCTGCACCGGTTCAAATGCTGCATTGACATACATCTCGCCCTTTTTTGCATTCATAATGCTGGGAAAAACATCCCAGGATGCAAAAGACGCTACCCGCCCGCGAAAGGATTTTTGTTGCCCCATAAATCGCAGCACATTTGAATTCGGGTTAGGAATTTTAAAATTGAGTTTGATGTGTTTATCGTCGGGATAGCCTGCAAAAATCTCGTTGTATCCGGGGTAAGAAATGCGCATTTTATTGGTCACAGTTACTGCGGAGGCTTTGTTCCGGTTGCCGTAAATCTGACCATGTTCAGCCACCTGCGTCCACAAAAACGGCATGAGCAGTGCGCGCCTTTTTTCAGGGGTATCTTCCCAGAAGTTTTCCAAATCGATTGGCAATCTGGCTTTTTTTTGTGCACGGTGCCATAAAATACTGTCGGCGCCCATAAAAACCTCCTGCCAGCGAAAGCCATCCAACGTAATGATAATCAGGTATTTACCTGGGTGCTCTTCATCCTTGACCATCTCAAACTGCCGCCATTGCTGGTAAAGACTGTCGGGTATGCTGTGTTTCAGATCGCAGGGGTTTTCACTATATGTTTTACAAAACCGGGTAAATTTAGCCGCCAGGGTGGTCCACTGCACGATGGGCAAAAATCGTGGCTTCCCGGGAAGTTCATTCTGAGCAAAAAGATGTACCGTGCCGCAGAGGAGCAGCATGAGCAGTAAAGGTTTTCTCATGTAATAAAATTTGGGCAAAAAGCGGATCCGGATGTCTGGTTCGTCCGGATTCGTATAAGTTGCGGCAAAAGTAGGGGGCACTGCTGCCAACTATGGAAAGAGAGCGTTAAGTCGGGATTAATAAATTGTTTAGCGCGTATTCAAATGTCGTTTTACAACACTTTTGGGCGGTTTAACTGACTTGCCCGACCGCTCAAACCCTATTTGGCCGTTGTAGTAATTTCTTCTATATATTATTGTAAATCAATTAATTAAATTAAAAAACAGATTTATAAACAACGTAGAATCCCAAATACTTTTAGTAAAAAGTACACTTAGTTTAAGGTTACATTTACAATCCGAAACGAACACAAATATTTCCATTTATCCATTTGGGCCAAAGTAAATTATGTCAAGCAACAAAATACACATATTTGATACCACCCTTCGTGATGGCGAACAGGTGCCGGGTTGTAAACTCAACACCAGCGAAAAAGTCGAGATTGCGCTGCAACTCGAAGCACTCGGGGTAGACATCATCGAGGCCGGATTTCCGATCTCTTCCCCCGGCGATTTCCAGAGTGTGCAGGAAATCTCGCTGGCGGTGAAAAACGTGACGGTCTGCGGATTGAGCCGCGCGGTATTGAAAGACATCGAAACCGCCGCCGAAGCGCTGAAACATGCCAAACACCCGCGCATCCACACCGGCATCGGCACTTCCGATTACCATATCAAATCGAAATTCAACTCGACCCGGGAAGATATTCTCGAACGCGCCAAACAATGTGTGCGTTGGGCGCGCAATTTCACCGACGACGTGGAGTTTTATGCCGAAGATGCCGGCCGGACAGACAACGAATACCTGGCCAAGGTGATCGAAGCGGTGATTGCTGCCGGCGCTACGGTAGTCAATATTCCGGACACGACGGGTTATTGCCTGCCTTATCAATACGGCGAAAAAATCGCTTTTTTGATCAATAACGTCCCAAATATCGACAAGGCTATCATTTCCTGCCACTGCCACAACGACCTCGGACTGGCAACGGCCAATTCCATCGCTGGTATTATCGCCGGCGCCCGGCAGATCGAATGCACCGTTAATGGCCTTGGCGAACGTGCCGGCAATACCTCTCTGGAGGAAGTAGTTATGATAATCCGCCAGCATGCACACCTCGGTTTTCACACCAGTGTGGATGCCCGCCAACTCAACCCGATCAGCCGCCTGGTGTCCGACACCATGCGTATGCCTGTACAACCCAATAAAGCCATCGTAGGCAGCAATGCGTTTTCCCATTCATCGGGCATTCACCAGGACGGTTTCCTGAAAGATTCGCAGACCTACGAGATCATCGCGCCGGAAGAAGTCGGGGCCGATACTTCTAAAATTATTCTTACCGCCCGCAGCGGTCGTTCTGCATTGGCCTACCGTTTCCGAAAACTCGGCTACGACTTCAATCGGGATGAAGTAGACAAACTGTACGAAGCATTCCTGAAAGTAGCCGACGAGAAAAAAGAGGTGCAGGACGAGGACTTGAAAATAATGGCTGTAACGGTTATGAGTTATGAATCGTGAGTGGTGAGTCGTGAATCGTGAGTTGTGAGAATTGTGGTAATAGATAGGTGAGTTCTTTTGGGATAATAAGCAAATTCATTTAGATTAAATTCTTTGTAAATGCTTGGTTATCAACACTAATAACGGATAACCAATAACGGATAACAACAAACGATTGTTCACAAAAGCGCTTGTCCGAAGATGTTTTTCAAATGCAAAGAGATCTGCGGGCTGGTGACCAACAAAACTGTAAATGCTTTTTCAGATAACCCCGTATTTGATTTTTCCTAAAAAAA
Source organism: Saprospiraceae bacterium (assembly GCA_020847425.1). GTDB lineage: Bacteria > Bacteroidota > Bacteroidia > Chitinophagales > Saprospiraceae > M3007. The sequence goes on along the minus strand of JADLCC010000376.1, from coordinate 3,746 downwards.
ATCAAATACGGGGTTATCTGAAAAAGCATTCCCCTGTCACAATATGACACTATTCGATAAAATCTGGGACAAACACGTCGTCAAACAAATTGAAGGCGGTCCGTCCGTTTTTTACATAGACCGGCATTTCATCCATGAAGTGACCAGCCCGCAAGCCTTCGACGGATTGCGCAAACGCGGCATTCCCCTGGCCCGGCCTGCACAAACGATTGCAACGGCCGACCACAATGTGCCGACCTGGGATCAGCATTTGCCGATCAAAGAAGCCTTGTCGCGCCTGCAGGTGGAGAAACTGACCGAGAACTGCAAGGCATTCGGCGTGGAACTGTACGGCCTCGGCCACCCTTACCAGGGCATTGTGCACGTCATCGGACCGGAACTGGGCATCACCCAGCCCGGTATGACCATCGTTTGCGGCGACAGCCATACCAGTACGCACGGCGCATTCGGCGCCATCGCTTTCGGTATCGGCACCAGCGAAGTGGAAATGGTGTTTGCCACGCAGTGCCTCATGCAAAACAAACCCAAACAGATGCGTATCAGCATCGAAGGCGAACTGGGCAAAGGGGTGTCCTCCAAAGACATCATCCTGTATGTCATCGCTCAAATATCCGCCAGCGGCGCAACGGGCTATTTTGTGGAATACGCCGGTTCGGCTATCCGTAGCCTGTCGATGGAAGCGCGCATGACTATTTGCAACATGAGTATCGAAATGGGCGCGCGCGGCGGACTGATCGCTCCGGATGACACCACATTTGAATACCTGAAAGGCCGAAAATTTGCGCCTGCAGGCGCCGAATGGGATCAAAAACTGGCTGAATGGCGGCAATTGAATTCCGATGCCGACGCGCAGTTCGACCACGAAATACACATCCGTGCGGAAGATATTCAGCCGATGGTCACTTACGGTACCAATCCGGGTATGGGTATTCCGGTGACGGGTACGATTCCCGGCGAAGAGTTGCTCGAAGAAAAAGAACGCCCTTCTTTCCGTAAAGCACTGGATTACATGGGTTTGCAATCTGGAAACGCCATTAAAGGACAAAAAATAGATTACGTGTTTATCGGCAGTTGCACCAATTCCCGCATTGAAGACCTCCGGCAAGTGGCCGCCTTCGTACAGGGCAGGCGCAAAGCGGATGGGGTGGAAGTCTGGATTGTACCGGGCAGCAAACAAGTGGAAGCGCAGGCACAAGAAGAGGGTTTACACCTCATTTTTGAGCAGGCTGGTTTCCAACTCCGCCAGCCGGGCTGTTCCGCTTGCCTGGGCATGAATGAAGATAAAATTCCCGCCGGGAAATATTGCATTTCAACGTCCAATCGAAACTTTGAAGGCCGTCAGGGCCAGGGCGCACGAACGCTGCTGGCCAGCCCGCTGAGCGCGGCCGCAGCTGCGGTAACGGGTGTTGTAACCGATGTGCGGGAACTGCTGGGCTAGTTTAGAGGTGTCATCTGCGAGGTACAGGCAGGTGACATCTCGAAACGGAAGGGTAGCGATACCATGATGAGAAGATGTCACCAGTAGCGCTTTCGTGAGGAGATAACACCTGCTCGTACCTCGCAGATGTCACCTCCTCGCTCAACTTTGGCAGCCGAAAACACCAAAACACCAAAATACAAAAACACTAAAAAAATGAACATCAACAGCACCGCCATCCCACTCGAGGATGAAAATGTAGATACCGACCAGATTATTCCGGCTCGTTTTTTGAAAGCAACCAGCCGGGACGGTTTTGGCAAAAACCTGTTCCGCGACTGGCGTTACAACAACGACGATGAAGCGCAACCGAAAATGGACTTCGTTTTGAACAATCCCGCTTTCAACGGAAAAATACTGGTTGCCGGCAAAAATTTTGGATGTGGAAGCAGCCGCGAACACGCGGCCTGGGCTTTGAAAGACTATGGCTTCGATGCCGTGGTGAGCAGTTTTTTTGCCGATATTTTTAAAAACAATGCGCTCAATAATTTTCTGCTGCCAGTGCAGGTGAGCGACGATTTTTTGCAACAACTTTTTACAACGATACACCAAAACCCGGCTTCTGAAATCGCTATTGATCTGGAGCAGCAAAGCATCACGAACGTCGCTACCGGCGATAAGGCATTTTTTGACATCAACCAGTACAAAAAAACCTGCTTTATCAATGGGTACGACGACATCGACTACCTGCTGAGTATGAAAAGCGAAATCGAAGTGTTTGAATCAACCCATTAACTTAATCAATTCCAGTACATGAAAAAGAATATCACGGTCATAGAAGGAGACGGCATCGGTCCGGAAGTAACGGCCCAGGCAGTGAAAGTGCTGAACGCGGTCGGTACCCGTTTCGGACACACTTTCCAGTATAAATACGCCCTGATGGGCGCCTGCGCCATTGACAAAACCGGTGATCCGCTGCCGGATGAGACCATCGAGGCCTGCCTGAAAAGCGATGCCATCCTTTTCGGCGCTATCGGGCATCCGAAATACGACAACGATCCATCGGCCAAAGTGCGCCCGGAACAAGGCCTGCTCAAACTCCGCAAAACGCTGGGCCTGTACGCCAATATCCGCCCGATCAGCACTTATCCGGCGCTACAGCATTTGTCGCCGCTGAAAGCGGAACGCCTGGAAAATGTGGATTTTATCATTTACCGCGAACTGACCGGCGGGATTTATTTTGGTAAAAAAACGGTGGACGAAGCCAAAACCGTGGCTTCTGATGACTGTGTGTACACCCGCGAGGAAATCGAACGTATTGCGCATCCTGCATTCCAACACGCGCAGAAACGCCGAAAAAAACTGACGCTGGTAGACAAGGCCAATGTGCTGGAAACCAGTCGGTTGTGGCGTAAAGTGGTGCAGGAAATTGCACCGCAGTACCCCGATGTGGCCGTCGATTTTCTGTTCGTGGATAATGCCGCCATGCAGATCATCCTCAACCCGGCGCAATTTGACGTCGTGCTGACGGAGAACATGTTCGGCGATATCATCAGCGACGAGGCTTCGGTCATCAGCGGCTCGCTAGGGCTACTGCCTTCCGCCAGCATCGGCAAAAGCGCCGGCCTGTTTGAACCGATTCACGGCTCGTATCCGCAGGCTGCCGGAAAGGATATTGCCAATCCGCTGGGTTCGATCCTGAGCGCTGCCATGCTGCTCGATCACCTGGGCCTGACTGCCGAAGCCCAGGCCGTGCGCGAGGCGGTCAACTGGTCGCTGTCTGAGGGTATTGTCACCCAGGACCTCGATCCGAACCAGTACCACTACACTTCACAGGTAGGAGATCTGATCAGTGCCCGCATCGAAGACGAACAGGCGCCCGGCACCGGCAAACGCCGCAACAGGCTTTTTTCGAGTTTGCCGATTATTTGAAAAATAGGAGCCGGCCCGAATTTTATTACCCTGCAAAATCGAAGAACAAGTGCCCCGGCCGCTGTTGCGCGTCCCGCCAACAGCAAGTTATGTTGGATTTCAGGCAAAATGAAGGATCAATTAGCGTGGCTTTGGTGATAATTTGTCGTTGGCGGGGACGCACAACGACGGCCGGGGCGGCTCCCTTTATCCTTGATGAAGTGAAAACCATGGCCAACAGCATCATTGCTAAAACTCGGGATGAGTCATGTTTTCGCACAAATGCTTGATTATCAACCCCGATAACCGATAACTAATAACGGATAACTACAATGGCTACATATTTTAATGAAAATACCACACTGTTCTACGACGGACAGATGATGCGGGCCACGGATGCCCATACCAACCTGTATGG
>JADLCC010000375.1 GCA_020847425.1 Saprospiraceae bacterium | reverse complement strand
TAGGGATGAGGAATGAAGGATGAGGAATGACCGAGCGTGATGTCAGACATCGCGCTCGGCCATTCCTCATTCCCCATCCCTCATTCCTAACACCCTAGTGCTCCCCATGCTCCGCCTGCGCCTTTGCATATTCCGCCGTAATCTTGGCCTGAATATCGCTCGGTACAGCGCCGTATTCCGCAAAAGCGATGCTGAATTTAGCCTTGCCTTGCGTGAGCGAACGCAGTGTGGAGGAGTATTTATGTAATTCCTTGAGCGGCACGCGCGCCTTGATCACCTGGTAGTGTCCGTCGGCATCCATACCCATGATGATGGCGCGGCGCGTTTGCAGGTCGCCCATTACGTTACCCATTACTTCGGCGTCGCACATCACTTCCAGGTCGTAGATGGGTTCCAGGATTTGTGGCCCCGCTTTGAGGAAGGCATCCTTGAAACACATGGTAGAAGCCAGTTGGAAGGCCATATCATTGGAATCCACGTCGTGCATTTTACCATCATAAACACTTACGCGGACATCGCGGCAATAAGAACCGGTGCCCGGCCCTTCTTCCATTTTGGACATGATGCCTTTTTTGATGGCATTGGTAAAACGGCTGTCGATAACCCCGCCGACAATAGCCCAGACGAAGGAGAATTTACCACCCCATTTCAGGTCTTCCACCTCTATGTTTTTGGCATTCAGGCCGTGTGGTGCAGGGATTCCTTCATAATAAGGTTCGACGCGCATGTGTACTTCTGCGAACTGGCCCGCGCCGCCTGTCTGTTTTTTGTGGCGGTAATCCTGGTTGATTTCTTTGGTGATCGTCTCGCGGTACGGAATACGCGGCTCGATAAAATCGATGTGCACACCAAAGTTTTGTTCGGCTTTATAGCGCACGATATCGAGGTGCATTTCGCCTTGTCCCTGAATGATCGTTTGCCGGAGTTCCATGCTTTGTTCCACCAGCAGTGTGGGATCTTCTTCCTGGATTGAGTGGAGTGCGTGCGCCATTTTTTCCACGTCCGCTTTGCTGGGCGGTACCACGGCCATGCGGATACGCGGCGCCGGGAAGTGGATGCGTTCGATTTTCGTTTCCGCGCCTTTGGGATTGAGGGTCTGGTTGGTATGCGAACTTTTGAGTTTGACGGTGCAGCCGATATCCCCGGCGCGGAGTTCATTCACACCATCGCGGTTTTTGCCTTCACTTTCAAACAATTGTGAAAAACGTTCGACCGTGCCGTTATCCGCATTGATTAGTTCGTCGCCACCTTTCAGCACCCCGGAATACACTTTGAAATAGGATACGCTGCCGACTTTCGGCTCATTGACCGTTTTGAAAATAAAAACACAGGTACGCGCCGATGCTTCGCAGGGTTTGGTGCCGCCGTTTTCGAGCGATGCCGCAGGGCGGTCGGAAGGGCTGGGACAAATGTCGTGGATGAAACCCATGATGCGGCCGCTGCCCATATCTTTTTGTCCGGAAGCGCAAAATAGCGGGAAATACTGGCGGTGTGCCAGGCCGATACTCAGCCCTTTTGCCAGTTCTTCTTCGTCGAGGTTGCCTTCCGAAAAATATTTTTCCATCAGTTGATCGTCGTTCTCGGCGGCGGCTTCCACGAGTGCATTGTGCATTTCATCTGCGCGGGCCTGGTGTTCGGCGGGGATACTTTTTTTCTCCGGTTTGCCGCCAGTAGATGGGAAAACGTACATCACCATGCGCAGGGCATCTACAATAGCGTTGAACCCGGCGCCTTGATTGACCGGAAACTGGAAGGGCAGCACGCGGGCGCCAAAACGCTTTTTAGCCTGGTCCAGCGTCATCTCGAAATCCGACTTTTCATGGTCGAGCTGATTCACGACAAACATGGCCGGTGTCTCGAATTTTTCAATGTATTCCCACAGCAGTTCGGTGCCTACTTCCACTCCACTGCGGGCATTGAGCAGCATCACGGCGGTATCCGCTACTTTCAGGGCGGTCACCACTTCTCCTGCGAAGTCGTCGAGCCCGGGTGTATCGAGGATGTTTATTTTGGTATCTTTCCAGGAACAGTGGAGCACAGATGCAAAAAGCGAGTGTCCACGTTGTTGTTCCAAAGCGGTGTAATCGCTCTGGGTATTGCCTTCGCTGACGCTCCCGCGCCGCGTAAGGGCTTTGGCTTCAAAAAGCATCGTTTCGGCAAGGGTGGTTTTGCCGCTACCGGAGTGCCCGCAAAGGACAATGTTCCGGATTTTACTGGTGTCGTAGGCAGACATAGGAAAGAACTTGGTTTGGTGAACGATGGCTGGTGAGTCGTGAATCGTGAATCGTGAATCGTGAGTGGCACACAATAATGAAGAATACTTTCATTTAACTGGATGCCATTCACGACTCACGATTCACGACTCACGATTCACCAGCGTAGTTGTAAACGGGCAGAGTGCATAACAAGAATTTAGTTTGGTGAATGTTTCTGCTTCAGGCGGTTAAAGTAGGTCAGTTTTAGAAATTGGAAAAGAAAAGCCGGTTTTTTTTCGGCCAATACGGAAAAACCCTTATCATCCCGGATGGTGATAAGGGTTCTTGAAAAAGCAACCACAGGTACAGGCGCTAAGGCAACGGCAATATCGAGGGTTTTAGCCCGTTTTGCCGGGCTTCCAGAAACTGGGCGCCAATTTCCTGGATGGTTTTTTCCAGCGGCCGGTATTCAAAATCGAAGGCTGCGCGGGATTTTTCGTTGCTGTAATAAAAACTGGAAACGCTGCTGCGGGCGGTTTCTTTGGTGACCATCGGATCGACGCCCAGCAGTTTTTCTTTCAGCCATTCCACACGCCAGGCAACTTCCGCCAGAAAAGGCGTAACCGGGATGGGCGGGACCTTGGCGCCCAGGGAAGCGGCAATCATTTTGAAAAAATCGCGGTATAAAGTGTTTTCGGCATTTAAAATAAATCGTTCACCCGACACCTCGCTTTCGAGCAGCAGGACCATGAATTGCGCCACATCGCGTACATCCACAAACCCCGAGCGGCCTACCGGTGAAAATTTGAGGCCATCGCTGATCTGTTTAAAAAATTTGGCCGAACCGATGTTCCAAAAACCGCTCCCCAGCACAATAGCCGGATTGACAATAGCGACGGAAAGGCCCTCCGCATGCCCACGCCAGGCTTCCTGTTCGCCCTGGTATTTGCTGATGGCGTATTGGCTGTTGCCGCTGCTCTGCACCCATTTCGCTTTTTCATCGAGTTGCGGGCGTTCTTTTGTCCGGCCAATGGAGGCAATGCTGCTGACGTGGATAAACCGTTTTACACCCATTTCAAGCGAGAGGTTGACCAGGTTTGCAGTGCCTTCCACATTGATCTGCATCATCCGGGTTACGTCGCGCGGATGAAAAGAAACCATTGCAGCGCAGTGCATCACGTATGACACACCTTGCATGGCGTCTTCCAGGGCGATGATATCCGTAATGTCCGCTTCTACCCATTCTACCTGGTTGGCAACATCGGCCACCAAGTCCATAGGGCTGTTGTGCCTGCGCAGGGCGCGGACGGTATAACCCTTGCGGATCAATAACCGGATGAGGTAGGAGCCCAAAAAACCGGTGCCTCCGGTCACTAATATAATTCCCTGCATTGTTTTACTTTTTTAGCGTTAAGGTATATGCAGCAACGGCCTGAATTTCTTCGGGGCTGAGCAGCGTGCGGAAAGGGGTCATCAGGTTTTTGCCATTGGTGATAATATTGATCCGCTCTTCCAAAGGCAGTACACTTTCCGAAAGGTGTTTGGCGCCATTGAGCCCAAGGTTGCCGTCGCTGCCGTGGCAAACGACGCAGCGCTGCCTGAAAATAGCCATTCCGTCCGGCTTTGAAGGCGTCGAATGACCTGTTTTAGCGGCTGTTTCCTTGTTGCTGATTTGTTCTTCCGCAGATTGACAGGCTCCGATCAATAAAAAAAGCAACAAAAGTAACTTGTTCGTGTTTACATTCATGTCAATATGTTTTTTCATATTTGAAACATTTGTCTGTTTTTTTTGTGTTTTTTGGAATTAAAAAGCGTATGTATAGTCTTATTGTTTGCAAACATTTCAAATTTGGTATTCATCAAATTTGAATAAAAATATGTGTCCGGAATTTTTTTTAACTTTTTTGTTCACAGACCTATATGACCTATATGAAAATCAGCGTAATTTTGCTCTTGAAATATCCCTGTCTGCATTTCCGATTGCTCCAAATATGAAAACGATTGTTCGGCATAACGAATAAATCACATATTTTCCTTTACCCGAAAAACCCGTAGTCCGACTAATATTTGTTCATAGTGTTTGTTTTTTGTTTTGTCCCTGTTTAAGTAGCAAATATTTAGCAGGGCTTTTTGTTCTCTTCAATTGTCAAACACATGACAAAAAACGATATGCCAATGAAACACGCATTTTTTGGCACGTGTTTCGCACTTCATACCGTGCTTTATACAATAGAAACGGTTTAGTAAAAAAGCCCGGGGCAAATGTGCCCCGGGCTTCTTGTTTTTGAAAAACACTACTGCCAGAATTTTTACCGCAGCAGCGTCAGGTTACCCGCCTTGACTTTTTCCACGCCTTTACATTTGAACCTGAGCCGGTAGAGAAAAACGCCCGGATTGACGGGTTGCCCCTGAAAGCGGCCGTCCCAGTCTTCGGATACATCTGCTGCTGAAAAAACGCGCCCACCCCATCGGTCAAAAATCTCGAAAGAGATAAATTCATCGATGGCGAATTTATTACTTACGCCGAATGCGTCATTGAGCCCAGAGGAGGCTCCGGGCGTGAAGGCGTTGGGGATAAAAATTTTATTGCAGTCCAGGGTGTCCGGGTCTATCACATCCACAAAAATGGTGTCGAAGGCGATGCAATTGTTGTCTTGAGCGATAGAAACCGTATAAACCGTTGGAGCCGTGGGTGTTACCACCGGATTGGGTATGGATGGATCCGATATGCCTGTAGAAGGCGTCCAGTTAAAACCGATGGCACAATTATCCATGGTGTTGAGTTGGAACGAATTGCCGAGGTATATCAAGGTATCCCGGTTCAGGATTTGGTCGGCTTTCAGGTTGTACCGCGCAATTTCTTCCAGGTTGAGCGCCTTGCTATGAAAACGCAGTTCATCGATGTCGCCTTTATACACTTCATCGAGCAGGCATACCTGTTCGCCTATTTTGAAGATGGCGCTGGATTCCAGGTCGATCCGTGCAATAGCCGTTTTCTGGTCGCGTTGCGTACCGTTCACATATAAGGTGTAGGCAGCATTGCTGCGGGTCAGGGTGATGTACTGCCAGCAGGGAGCGTCATCGAGTTTGGCCTGCACGATGGTGACCAAGGAATCATTCTCACTGATCCCCGAAGAGATAATCCTGGTTTTCGGGCGGTAACGCACCCAAAACGCGCGGTTGGTATTACAACTCTCCTGTTTGGCCATGATGATCTGGGAGTTGCCCGTCAGTTGCCCATCCGGAGGACGCATGTAGAAACTCACCGTAAAATCGCTGGTAGAAAAAATATCAGCAAAAGGGCCGACCAGGAAAATAGCGTCGCTGGTATCGGCAAAGCGCATACACGAATCGCGCAAACCGCAGGCACAGGCGATGTTTCCATTGAGGGCGCCGCTGGATCCGTTGCCGCTGTCATCGATGGCTTTGCAGTCGTCAAACGAAAAATAAGCCTCCAGTTTGTCAGAAACGGTTTGAGCCGACAAACCACAAAAGGAAAGTAAAAAAGCAATGAGGAGAGATATACGCATGCTGATCGATCGAATTTTGGACTAATAAACGCGTCGGCCCCGGTCAAAGTATAATCTGGAGCGTGTTTGATGTGTAGTTAGTAACGATGAAATAACAAGTTCCCGATTTCAGGCCAAATATTTTGGTGCTAGCCGACTATCTTTTGAGGCGAATAGCAGCGCTCTTTAACGAAAAAGATAGGATGCATAGCGACAAAAGAATGGCATCAAATTGGGAAGTTGTTATTTCATCGTTACTTATGGTTTTAAAAACTGGTCCATGCCTCCTGGCAGCAGGTTGCCCAGCAATTTGTTGCTTTCCGCTGCCGCTTCCTTGCGGGCGAGTTCCAGCGCCCGGTTGAGCGCTACGACCAGCAAATCTTCTACCTGCTCCCGGTCGCTGAAGTCCAGTTTAGATGGGTCCAGTTTTATGTTTTCAATGTGCAAGTCGGCGCCGGCTTTCACCATTACAGCGCCGTCGCCGGCTTCGGCCTCCACGAAAATTTCGGCCAGTTTTTGCTGGAGTGCTTCCTGTTGTTTTTGCAGGTTTCCTAAAAGATCGTCAAACATGATAGTTGTTGGTTATCTGTTATTGGTATCAAAAATGAACCAGGGCTGAAAATTGTTCGACCCGTTTTTCAATCATGGCAGGCGTCAGTCCGCGGAGGCGCTCGATACTGAATTTTTCTACACAGAAGGAAGCCATTGCGGAGCCGTAAATGATAGCGCGTTTCATATTTGGAAAAGAAATATCATTGGTTTTGGCCAGCCAGCCGATAAATCCGCCGGCAAAAGTATCGCCTGCACCGGTAGGGTCTATCACCTCGGCCAGCGGCAATGCAGGTGCAAAAAACACCTCTCCCCGGTGAAAGAGCAGGGCGCCGTGTTCTCCTTTTTTAATGATCAAAAATTTCGGTCCCATTTTATGGATCACTTTCGCCGCTTTCACGAGGGAATGTTCTCCGGATAGTTGTCGCGCCTCTTCGTCATTGATGGTCAGCACATCCACTTTCTTGAGTACTTTCAACAAATCGGCCAGGGCAGTATCCATCCAGAAGTTCATGGTATCCATTACCACGAGTTTGGGCCGGCGTTTCAGTTGCTGCAGTACCCGGATCTGAACCTGCGGGGTGAGATTGCCCAGCATGAGAAAATCAGTTTCCCGATACGAAGCCGGCAAAATGGGGTCGAAAGTGGCCAGGACATTGAGTTGGGTATCAAGCGTATCGCGGGTGTTCATATCGCGGTGGTATTTGCCCGCCCAAAAAAACGACTTCTCTCCTTCGCGAATTTGCAATCCATCCAGGTTTACGCCACGTTTTTTTAAATATTCGAGCATTTCTTCCGGGAAATCATCGCCCACAACGGATACGATCCGAACGGGTTTGATAAAATAGGAAGCGGCCAGCGATATGTAGGTACAAGCTCCGCCCACTACCCGGTCGGCCCGACCGGAAGGCGTTTCGATATTGTCAAAAGCAACTGTGCCGACGGCTACTAAACTCATTTTTTCAAAAATAATAACATGATAAAAAACTGTTCCGAAACTGTTTTAAAACAGATTCTCAGGGCCGGGGCCATGAAATGAAGCCGCAAAGATGGGGTTTTCCGCATGGAATAAATAGCCTAACCTAAAAAGATGCCTCGGTACTTATATAAACGAACTTCAGTCATTCGTCGATCTTTTTTAAAAATCAGGATACAGCCAATGCAACTTCGGGCACTCCAAACTGTCGTTTGGTCAATCGGGATTTTATACCTGCCTCATTGGCCATTCTTTTTCGCACTCTGTTTCACGAAAAACAACCTTATTAAGTATGAAAACAGTTGGTACTTTCCTTGCTGCTGCATTTGTTTTGATGCCCTGGTGCATCGCTCCCCTTTTTTCTCAACAAAACAATGCTGACAAAAAAATTGTCATCACCAAACGCTCGGTAGATGCCGAAGGTTCGGAGGTCATTGAAACCATCATCAAAAAGGGCAAGGCAGCAGAGCAATTTAATTTGGATGAATACGTCCGCAATAACCAGTCCGATAAGGTAAAGTTGGACATACAAGTGGAAGACGGCGAAAATGAAAAAAGTATTGTAGTGCACGGCGGCGGCATGAACAAGATCAGCAAGTGGTCGCCTTCCTGTGACAACAACGGCGCCTTTCTGGGTGTGGAGGAAGACTCCGATGAACAAGAAGACCAACCCGGCATCGTAGTCCAGGTTGTCCGTGGCTCGGCTGCCGAAAAAGCCGGATTGCATACCAATGACCTGATTACCAGCCTCGACGGTCAAAAAATGACCCGCTGGAGTGATCTATCCAAGGTGGTAAACAGTAAAAAACCGGGCGAAAAACTCGCCATTGCCTATGAAAGAAACGGCAAAAACGCTACAACCGAAGCCACCCTTACCCGGCGCAGTGAAGTCAAATGCGATAACAAGTCTGTAAAAGGCTTTCTCGGTGTAAACAGTGAAGATGACAACGAAGAAGAGGCCGGCGTAGCTGTGAGTATCACCCCAAACTCCGGGGCGCAAAAAGCGGGACTCGAAGACGGCGATGTTATTCTTTCACTGAACGATACGCCTGTAAAGGATTTTGAAGATATCAGTGATTTTATGGAAACTACGAAGCCTGGCGACAAGGTGCAGGTAGTTTATGAAAGAGAAGGCAAACGCAATGCCGCAGAAGCAACACTTGGCGGGCAAAAAAAACAAAACTGGGGAGGAATTGCTCAAAACTGGGGCAAGAAAGACTGGAAAGCCGATCAGTTGGATGTAAACGTTCGCGAGAAAGAAGCCTGCCTCGGCGTCTATACCAGCGCTGCCACGCTGGATGAAAAAAAAGGTGCGAAAATCGGTAGTTTCACCACAGAAAGCGCTGCGCGTGAAGTGAACATGGCCGAAGGCGACCTCATCCTGTCCGTAAACGGTCAGCAGGTGCAGGGACACGACGAGCTCTGGAACGAAATCGCCAAATACAAACCGAACGATAAAGTCAAAGTGGAATACCTCCGGCAGGGACAATCCCTACAGGTAGAAGCTACCCTGAAATCATGCCCCGACAACTCCAGTCGTGTCAAGATCATAGAAACAGACGAAGACGGGGATAAAAAAAGCCGGGAGTTTACGATCTGGAACTGGACCAATGACGAGCAACGCCGCATGCAGGAACGCCGGGTCATTACGATTCACCGCGGTGAAGGCGATGCGCCTGAAAAAAACAATGCTACCATCCAAAATCAGCCCGCTTCCCCCGATAGAAAACTGAAACTGGACAACTTCCGCGCATTCCCCAATCCGACGGTGGGCCAACTGACCATAGAATTTAAAGGGGAACCCATGGCTACTACCGTTTCCATGTTCGACGCCTCCGGGCGCCAACTCTTCCGCGAAGAAATGAATGCCTTCAGCGGCGAATATTTACAGCAGTTCGACCTGGCCGAATATGCCAAAGGAACTGTGGTAGTACAGGTGCAACAGGGCGAGAAATTATATTCGGAGCAGATCATCGTCAACTAGACTAGTCCGAAGTCTTCAGTGCGAAGTGCGAAGTCCGTAGCGTACACCGTT
>JADLCC010000374.1 GCA_020847425.1 Saprospiraceae bacterium | reverse complement strand
TGGTGCTTTGCCCAGACATTGAAGAAAAGGGAATTATTCCATGTTTCCACAAATGATATTAAAGATAATAACTGATGCCGGGCATTACTGCCCAAAACACTAAAACACTAAAACACCAAAACACATTTTAAAAAGATGAGTCACCAGCCACTCTACCGCCGCTTTTGCACCGAAGCGCCTGCCGATTTCCCCCTGTTCATGCAGGACTGGTACCTCGATGCTGTGTGCGAAGGAGGTCAATGGGATGCGGTGGTGCTGGAAAAAGCGGGACAGGTGGCAGCCGTTTGGCCTTATTTCCTCAAGAAAAAACTGGCCTGGGCGTATGTGGCGATGCCGCCGCTTGCCCGCATGATGGGCCCATATATCCTGCCGGCCTGGCGCAATTTGCGCAAGGAACCCGGAATAATGGAAGAACTCATCAGTCAATTGCCGACGGGACTGGCTGCATTTGAGCAGGACTTTCCTTATCAGGTCAGCAATTGGCTGCCTTTTTACTGGAAAGGTTTCCGACAGAGCACACGCTATTCTTACGTTCTGAAAATCAATGATTTAAACAAGGTTTGGTCGCATATTTCAGCGGATTACCGCAACCAGAAAATCCCGAAGGCGCAACAACTGGTAGACGTAAAAACGGGTTGTGCACTGGCGGAGTTTATCCAAATACACAATGGCAGTTTTGAACGGCAGGGCCTGCAGGCGCCCGTATCGACAGCATTACTGACGCGCCTCGACGCTGCGCTGGCGGAGCGGAAACAGCGGGAAATTTTTATGGCAGTAGATCGCGAGACCGGCGCCGTGCACGCAGTGGGTTACCTGGTCTGGGACGCTCATGCCGCCTACCTGCTCATGGCCGGCGACGACCCCGAGCGCCGGACTTCCGGCGCCGGTATTCTACTGATCTGGGAAATGATCCGGTACGCCCACGATGTGTTACAACTGCCGCTATTCGATTTTCTGGGCAGCATGCTGCGCCCGGTCGAGCGGGTGCGCCGGCAATTCGGCGCCAGTCAGCAACCCTATTTCAGGCTCCGGCGCGAGTGGTCGGTGTTGTTCCGGGTGGGGAAAATTTTGTTCAGGTAGTTGGAATGGTTTGATGGTTTGAAAAACGGGTTTGATGGTTTGCAGGGTTTGATGGTTTGAGGTAGTAACCCAAGGCTTTAGGTTACCACCTCAAACCATCAAACCATCAAACCCCACAAACCTTTTTTCCAACGCACTTATGCATTTTCCCAAATGAACGCATCCATTCCCCATACCTGCTTTTGAGCACCTATTTTCCAAACCAAAAATGCTTCGGATCATGAAATTTACACTCTTCCTTACCTCTTGCTGGCTTGCCATGGCCGGCTTTTTTAACCCGGCAGATCAAACGATTTTAAACGGAACAGTAACCGACGGGCCAACAGGTGAAGCCCTGATCGGGGTGACAATCAAAGTAACCCAGAACAAGATTGCAGTAAAAAGCGTCACGACAGATGTCGAAGGAAAATTCAAGGTGGAACTGGAACCCGGCATGTACGAAGTAGAGGCAACTTATACTGGTTATGAAGCTGTGCGATATGTGGATGTGGAAGTAAAAAGAGGAGTAGTGAACAGCATTTTATTCCAACTAAAACCTGGCGCCGTGCTCTCCGAAGTGGTGGTTACCGGCTACAGCGAAAGCATATCCAAAGATGAACTTATGACTACCCCAAGCTCCTATTCCACGGAAGGCCGGGTGGCTTCTGCGCCTGCCGCAAAATCAGGCAGGTCGCGTGCTAAAACGAAATCAGCACCTGCCAGTAAACCGGCACCCGCGCCAACGGCGCCCAAAAAGGTTGATTTCAAGCGCAGTAGTGGCGATTATGGCGGCCCACCTGCTGAATCCACCGCACCTGTTATGGTCGAAATGGATGCACCCGCTATGGTCTACGAATTGGCAGATAAAACGGAAGCCGGTGAAAAAGACGTTAGAAAAATGCTGGACGAAAAGGTGCCCGGCGTGGAGACAAGTACTACCCCTAATCCGCGCGCCGGCCTGCTCACCGCCGGTGAATGGAACGACCTGCACAACTGGAACCGCCACTGGGTCGATTTGCTGACGGATGGCGAAATCAGCGCATTTGAAAAAATGTACCAGTGTTACCCGAGTCAGCGCTACACCGTGCTGCTCACCAATTCCGAAGATTTCCCGGTGTCCGATGTTTATGTAAAACTGAGTACTGCCGGCGGTGAAATACTCTGGGAAAGCCGTACCGACAATACCGGTAAAGCCGAACTCTGGGCAGGCTTTTTTGACCAGAAAGAATATGCCAACCTGCGGGCTGAAGCATGGGTAGCCGGCAATAAACACGATCTCGGATCGCTGAAACCTGCCAAAGACGGCATCAACCGCAGGCAGATCCAGGTGGAATGCAATGCTTCCAAAAAAGTGGACATTGTTTGGGCAGTCGACGCCACGGGCAGCATGGGCGACGAAATTGAATACCTCAAAACGGAATTGCTCGACGTGATTGGTCGCGCTAAAAGCAACAACCCGGAACTGGATTTCCGGATGGGAACGGTATTTTACCGCGATAAAGGCGACGATTACATCACCAAAAGCAGCGGACTTTCCAGCGATATTTCCCAAACCGTCGAATTTATCCGCAAACAGTTTGCCGGCGGCGGCGGCGATTTCCCGGAAGCCGTACACAGCGCTTTGGAAGAGGCTATCTTCAGCCAGAAATGGAACGATAACGCAATTGCCCGCATCTGTTTCCTGGTGCTCGACGCCAGTCCGCACGCCGACCAGCCCGAAGTTATTGCAAGTTTGCAGCGCAGCATCCGCGAAGCGGCCCGACTGGGTATCCGCATCGTGCCGGTTACGGCCAGCGGCATCCAGAAAGACACGGAATTTTTGATGAAATTTTTCGGTCTCGCCACCAATGGCAGTTACATTTTCCTCACCGACCACAGCGGCATCGGCGGCAAACACCTCGAACCCACCACCGACGAATACAAGGTGGAATTGCTCAATGATCTGCTGGTGCGGATCATTACGGAGTACACCACGATCAAAACCTGCGAGGGCAAATCGACCATTCGTTTTGAAGAAGACCCACAACAACAGCAACCGACGGCTGACCAGGCCGTGTATTACCCCAATCCTGCCAGCACACAATTTACCCTCGAATTGCCCGTAGATGTCGAATCTGTTACCATCTACGACTCGGAAGGCAAAGCCGCGCGCAAACTGGAACAGCCGCAGTCGGGCCGACACACGGTCATTGTCAGCGATTTGCAGGAAGGTTTTTACACGATCCGGATTTTGCATAAAAACAGGATGCAGAGCGGGAAGTTGATCGTAATCAGAGCGTGAATCGTGAGTCGTGAATCGTGAGTGGCATCTAGTTAGAAGAACGTACTCAATTTTCTTTCAACAAAATGCCACTCACGATTCACGACTCACCACTCACGATTCACAATTCACTATCTTTGTCCTCATGTCAAAACGCCAGATCATCATTCTTGTCGCATTGGGAGTGCTCCTGCTGGGGGGAAGCCTGATTTATTATTACCGCAATCAGACGCCGCGATTCGACTGGGATGATTCCTGGAATAAAAAAGCCTACAACGAAACCAACGGCGAACCGTATGGCACGCAGGTGATGCACCGGCTACTGGACGATTATTTCCCTGGCCATCAACTGACCGACATCGTCAAGAACGTAGCGACGGAATTGCCGAAGGATTCAACCGCGACCAATCCGGCGACTTATATGTTCGTGGGCGAGGCGATGTACCTGGATTCGATCAGTACGGCGCGGCTGCTGGATTTTGTAAAGCAGGGAAATACGGCCCTGATTTCGAGCAAAACCATCCCTTTCGACCTGATGTTCCACCTGTATTACGAGGAGTGTAATGAAAATGGCTGGGATGACTATTCGCTGTACCTGCACTCCGAAGTATGGCTTTCGCTGCGCCAACCTGCACTGCCCGGCGATTCGGTGCGCTGTTATTACACCAAACAAAATGAGGTACAGCCCTATAACTGGCATTATATCGAAAACTGGTTTTTCTGTGACAGCCTGACGCATATGCCGCTGGGTTACCTGGATCAGCGGATCAATTTTGCGGAATTCCCTTTTGGAAAAGGCCGGTTTTTGCTGCACACTACGCCCATTGCCTTTTCTAATTTTAGCCTGCTGCGCCCCGAAATGCGTACCTATACGGAAGGTGTTTTGTCCTATTTGCCGCAGGGCGATATTTACTGGGATGCGCTGAGCAGGGTGCCGGAGGCTGTCGGCCGTCGCCGCAACGACCGCAATGCCTTCAGCCGGGCACTGGATGAAGAACATCCGTTGACTTATATTCTGAAACAACCCGCTCTGGCCTGGGCATGGTACCTGCTCGCTGCACTGGCCGCCGCCTGGTTGTTCTTTCGCGGCAAACGCCGGCAACAGATCATTCCTGTTTTGCCCAAAAATGAAAATTCCTCCTACCAGTTCATCAGCACCATCGCCAACCTGCATTTTCGCGAACGCAATTTTCAGGGGCTTTGCCAGCAAAATATGCGCCTGTTCCTGGCTAAAGTGCGCGAACGCTACGGCCTGGTCACGCCGATGGACCACAATACCGGCAACATCCGCCCCGACAGCGACTTTATTCAACGTTTAACGGTAGTATCGGAAGTGCCGGAAGCCCAAATTCAGGATATTTTCCAGCAATACACCGCCACAGTGCAGTACCAGCCTACGGAAGATATGATGGTGCAATTGTATTTGGCGATGGAGCGGTTTTGGAAGCAAGCATCGTGAGTCGTGAATCGTGAATCGTGAATGGCATCGCGTTTGAAGAAAATTGAGTACTTGCTTCAATCTGAATGCCACTCACGACTCACGATTCACAACTCACGTTAAAACTCCGCGCTGCCCGGATACCTCGGAAACGCGATCACATCCCGAATATTCGTCATGCCCGTCACAAAAAGCACCAGGCGCTCGAAGCCCAGGCCGTAGCCGGCGTGCGGGCAGGTGCCGAATCGGCGTGTATCGAGGTACCATTCCAGTTCGTGTTCCGGGATGTTCATTTCCTGCATACGGCGCACGAGGTGGTCGTAGCGTTCTTCCCGCTGCGAGCCGCCGACAATTTCGCCGATGCCTGGGAACAGGATGTCCATAGCAGAAACGGTTGGGCCGGGAACGCCATCTTTCGGCTCGTCCTGGCGCATATAAAAGGCTTTGATCTCGGCCGGATAGTTGGTCAGGATCACCGGTTTTTTGAAATGTTTTTCCACCAGGTAGCGCTCGTGTTCGCTTTGCAGGTCGGTGCCCCAGCCTTCCACAGGAAACTGGAAT
>JADLCC010000373.1 GCA_020847425.1 Saprospiraceae bacterium | reverse complement strand
CCAGAACTAGGCGTTTTTGCACTGGAATGGAAAGCAAGCGGCGCTTTTGCAGGTTATGCTGTCGCCCGGCATGTGGATTACAACCCTGCTACCGGCGAATATGAAGTCGGCTATGTCATTGCCCGCGAATGCTGGGGCATGGGTTTGGCCACCGAGGTGACGCGGGCTTTGTGCGCTTATCTTTTTGAATCGGTTCGACCCGCTTACATCGTTGCATTTACGGCATTGGAGAACAGCGCCTCCCAGCATGTGCTGCTGAAATCTGGATTTACCGCAACCGGTATCCGGGAAATTTATGATGGCGACAGCAAGGAATTTCGGTTGTACATGGAGCGCTAAACGCACTCCAATGTTAAGTTTTTGCACGTTTGTTTCATGAAAAGTTAACATTCACTTTACCATGATTTTCTTTGCGTCGAAATAGAAACCCTCTTGAACTGAACAGTACCCTTTTCTATCACATTAAAATCGACATTACCATGATGAAACGATTACTCGGCATGTTTACCGCAGTGATAATGACTGCTGTATGCCTGAACGCTCAAGTCACGACGGCAACAGTCGTAGGCATTGTCTCCGACGAATCCGGAGAACCGGCTGTCGGCGCCACCGTGCGCGCCCTGCATACCCCATCGGGCACCTATACCGGCGCGACAACCCGCAGCGACGGCCGTTACACCCTGGCCAACCTCCGGGTCGGTGGACCTTACACCATCGAGGTCGCTTATACCGGTTACGAAAAAAACGCGCAGGAAGGCCTTATGCTTTCCGTAGGCCAGCGCCTGCCCCTCGATTTCAAACTCAGCAGCAAGGTAACTACGCTCGGTGAAGTAGAAATCAGCGGCGGCCGGAACAGCGTTGTGAACGACCAGCGCACCGGAGCCGCTCCCAACATCGGCCGGCAACAGATCACTGCACTGCCCACGATCAGTCGCTCGGCTGCCGACTACACCCGGCTCAGCCCTGCTTCCGATGGCAATTCATTTGCGGGCCGAAACGACCAGTTCAACAACTTTTCTCTCGACGGCGCCATTTTCAACAACCCTTTCGGTCTCGATGCGGCTACACCCGGCGGGCAGTCAGATGCACAACCGGTTTCGCTGGATGCCATCGACCAGATCCAGGTAGCCTATGCGCCCTATGACGTCACACAAAGCGGTTTTACCGGCGCGGCTATCAATGCCGTAACGAAATCGGGTACCAATTCATTTACAGGTACCGTTTTCGGCTTTTACCGCAACCAGAGCCTGATCGGCAACAAAGTGGACGGTGCAGAAGCGCCCAAAGGCGATCTGACACAGTTCCAGACGGGTTTTAGCCTGGGCGGACCGATCATCAAAAACAAACTTTTTTTCTTTGTAAATGCAGAACTGGAACGCCGCAGCGACCTGGGTTCGGCCTACGTTGCCAACCGGGGCGTTACCGGCGCAGGTATTTCCCGCGTACTCGCTTCCGATCTGGATGCTGTCGGCAATGCGCTGCGCAGTCTAAATTACGAGCCCGGCCCATATGAAGGGTTCACCTTTGATGCGCCGAACCAAAAAGGTATTTTCAAACTGGACTGGAACATCAACCTCAACCATAAATTCAGCATTACGTACAACTGGCTGGATGCTTCCAAGGAAAAACCGGCACACCCTTCTGCTATTGGGCGCCGCGGACCCGACGTCACCACTTTACAGTTCCGCAATGCAGGTTATCAGATCAACAACAAACTGAACCAGGGTATTGCCGAACTCAAATCAACCTTCGGGGGCCTCGCCTCCAATAAGTTGCAGGTTGGTTACTCGTCGTTCCGCGACAGCCGCGACCCGTTCTCCACACCTTTCCCAAGTATCAACATACTGAAAGACGGCACGCGTTACATCATCGCAGGACATGAGCCGTTTTCTATTTACAACAACCTGAACCAGGATGTTTTACAGGTCACGGACAACCTGAATTTATACCTCGGAAAACATACCGTGACTGTCGGTGGCTCCTTTGAACGCTTCGAGTTCGACAATGCGTTCAACCTGGGTGCATACCCAGGCGTGTTCGGACCGGATTACGTGAGCCCGCAGGCTTTCCTCGATTCTGTCGCTTCCGGACAGGTACTGGCACTGGCCAACGCCGCAAAGGGAACGTTCTCCGAAAACGACAAGGATCCTTTGAACAAATGGAACTGGTCGTACACTAACCTGGGCCAAATCAGTGCTTACATCCAGGATGAAATTGCTTTGGGCAAAGACTTTACCGTCACATTGGGCCTGCGCATGGACAAACCCTTGTATTTCAATACGCCGGAACTGATTGCGGAAAAACTGAAGCCGCTGACCGCGCCGGACGGTTGCTGCTACCAGCCGGAAATCCAGTATTTTGACGAAAATGGCGCCGGTATCACATTCGACCATACCAAACTACCTTCGACAAAACCGCTGTTTAACCCGCGCATTGGTTTCAACTGGGATATCAAAGGCAATCAGACCATGCAATTGCGCGGCGGAACGGGTCTGTTCACCGGCCGTTTCCCGTTCGTATGGATTGGCAACCAGGTGGCGAACCCGAACTTTTTCTTCTATTGTGTGACACACCCCGAGTTTCAGTTCCCGCAAGTCTGGCGCAGCAACCTTGGCTACGACCAGAAATTCGGCGACGGCTGGGTTGCATCTGCCGACCTGATTTTCACGAAAGACATCAATGGCATGATGGTGCGCAATTACGGCCTGAAACTGCCGGGCGGCCGCCTGAATGCACCTGGCGACACCCGCCCTGTCTACCGCAATGAAGACCGTGTTCGGGCTACTTTCGGCGACATCACGAATGCTTACGTGTTTACCAATACGGACGTCGGCGCTTCTACCAACCTGACCCTGCAACTGCAACGCACTTGGGGCAACGGCTTCAGCGCAAGCCTGGGGTACAATTACCTCGATGCTACGGACGCTTCTTCTATCGAGGCAGAAATTTCATCCGACGCTTACGACCGCAATCCTGCTTATGGCAATGTAAATCAGGCAGTTGAAGGCCCTTCTTTGTACGGCAATAAACACCGCGTCGTGGGTACTTTCAATAAAAAATTCACGTACGGCGGCGCGGAAGGCAGTCGTTTTGCAACCTCTATCGGCGTCTTCTTCCAATATGCCAAAGGCGGCCGTTTCTCCTACACGTACACCGGCGATATCAACAACGACGGCTCGGGCAACAACGACCTGATGTACATTCCGACGGACGCACAAATCGATCAGATGCAGTTTGCCGGTTTGAATGCAAGCGGTCAGCGCGACGCATTCAAAGCGTTTATCGCTCAGGACGATTACCTGAGTGAAAACCGCGGCAGTGTGGTGGAAAAATATGGTATTCTGAGCCCCTGGTACAACAACTGGGACCTGCGGATACTCCAGGATTTTAATACCAAATGGGGAAATACCATTCAGTTGAGCGTCGATATCCTGAATGTCGGCAACCTGATCAACAACGGTTGGGGTGTGCGCCAGATTCCGGTAACCACACAGCCGTTGGGCGTAACCACAGATTTCGCTACCGGCATCCCCACCTATTCGTTTGATACCCTCACGACAAGCACATTTGTTCAGGACTTCAGTCTGCTGAGCCGCTGGCAGATGCAGTTTGGGTTGAGGTATATATTCTAAAAGGTTGTTGAGATTGTTGAGAGGTTGAGATTGTTGAGGGTGGTAACTCAGGCTTTAAGTTACCACCCTCAACCCCTCAACAATCTCAACCCCTCAACAATCTCAACTTTATTCCGCCGCTTCTGTTTACTATTAGCCCGTTTCCAAGAAATTTCACCATCTTTGCACGGAAAACGAGGGAATTTCATTTATAAAACACCCACTTTGGATTTTACAGAATTTGACCTGCATCCCGATCTGCTGGATGGCATCGACGCACTAAATTTTAAAACGGCCACACCTATTCAGGAAAAAGCCATTCCGCTTATTTTACAGGGCAAGGATTTGATCGGTGTAGCACAGACAGGTACCGGCAAAACGGCAGCATTTGTGTTGCCGATTCTCAATGAAATACTGGAATCGGGAGAGAGCAATTATACCCAGGCGCTTGTTATCGTGCCCACCCGCGAACTAGCCACCCAAATCGACCAGGTTGTGGCAGCGTACTCTTATTTTACCGGCGTATCGTCCATTGCAGTGTATGGCGGCGGCGACGGGAAAAGTTTTACCCAGGAAAAAAATGCGCTTACCAACGGAGCGGACATTATCATAGCCACGCCCGGCCGGTTGATTGCCCACATGAACATGGGTTATGTCAATTTTTCCCGGCTGCGGTTCCTCGTGCTCGACGAAGCCGACCGGATGCTGGACATGGGTTTCCAGCCCGATTTGCTGAAAATCATCAAAACGCTGAACCCCAACCGGCAGGGCCTGCTGTTTTCGGCTACCATGCCGCCCAGCGTACTGAAACTGGCCCGCACCCTGCTCCACAACCCGGAAATGATCAGTATCGCCCTTTCCAAACCCGCCGAAGGCGTGACGCAGGGCGTTTACATGGTGCAGGACAACCAGAAACTGCCGCTGATGGTGGAACTGTTGAAAGACAAAACCGGTCAGCGCATCCTGATTTTCAGTTCTACCAAACTGGCGGTCAACCAGTTATACAAACAATTGAAAGCCAAAGGTTTGCAGGTCAACCAGATCAGCAGCGACCTCGAACAGCAGGAACGCGAGCAGGTTATGATGGCTTTCCGCAACCGGCAGGTGGATATCCTGGTAGCCACTGACGTCCTGAGCCGCGGCATCGATGTGGACGGGATCGACCTGGTGGTCAACTACGACGTACCGCGCGATGCCGAAGATTATGTACACCGCATTGGCCGCACAGCCAGGGCCGAACGCAAAGGAACGGCCATTACACTCATTGCGCCCGCAGATCAGATTGGTCTGAAACGGATCGAAAAACTGATCGGCAAACCCATCGACAAACTGCCTTTGCCCGCCTCGATTGCCGCAGTACGACCTGACAGGCAACATACTTCCTCCCACCGCGATAAACCCGGAGAGAAATCCACTCATGCGCGGCCGCAGCACCGGAGGCCGCAAAAGCGCGACCACCACAAGCCGAAACCGAAGGAGTAGGTATTGGTCACTCTTTGTTTAAGTAGTCAAACACCAGACTAATAAAATGATGTACTAATGCTTGGCCGGGGGCTGTGCATAGCCACCGGGTCGCTCTAGGCGACCCGGTGGCTTTTTGCTTTGCTTTCCGTTGCGTTATTATTCAAGCACAGGTTATTACCCCTTATTTTTTACTTTATTCATTTTTCAGATGAATGTGGTAGTATGAGACGTGATAAATCTGAACGGTCAAAGCGCTAAACACGCGGTCTTATCCTCCTTATGTCCGATTTGATCGAAATTTTGTAACCACAGGTTGAGCAAAGTTGTCATATTCGCACTTTGATCGCAACCTATCCACAACCTTATGCAACTTACCATTCGCAACCTCTCCAAAACCTATTCCAATGGCGTGAAGGCCTTACAGGATGTGTCGCTCGATATCCCTACCGGCATGTACGGCTTGCTCGGTCCCAATGGCGCGGGCAAAAGCACGCTCATGCGCACCCTGGCCACCCTGCAGGAAGCCGATTCAGGTACCGCCACCCTCGGCGATATCGATGTCCTGAAAGACAAAGACGCGGTACGCCGCGCATTAGGCTACCTGCCCCAGGAATTCGGCATTTATCCACGCATTTCAGCCGTCGATATGCTCGATCACCTGGCTACCCTGAAAGGTATCGCCGGAAGTCAGCGCAAGGAAGTGGTCTCTGCGCTACTTCAGCGCGTCAACCTCTGGGAGCACCGCAAAAAAGCCGTGTCATCCTACTCCGGCGGGATGCGCCAGCGTTTCGGTATCGCGCAGGCGCTGATCGGCGACCCGAAGCTCATCATCGTCGATGAACCCACCGCAGGCCTCGACCCCGGCGAGCGCAACCGTTTTTACAACCTGCTTTCGGAAATCGGTGAAAATGTGATCGTTATCCTTTCCACCCACATCGTCGAAGACGTCAAGGAACTCTGCTCCAATATGGCCATAATCAATGGCGGACGGGTGTTGTTCGCCGGCGCACCCGATCTGGCGCTCCAGGAAATGGAAGGTAAAATCTGGGAAAAATCCATCGCCAAATCGGAAGTGGACGAATATCAGCACAAATACAAAGTGATCAGCAGCAAACTGGTGGCGGGCAAGCCGATTATCCACATTTTGAGTGACGAAAACCCCGGCGAGGGCTTCAAAGCGGCGGCGGCCGGACTGGAAGATGTGTTTTTCTCGAAGATTATGGCGGCGTGAGTTAAAAGGGCAAAATTGCAAAAGGCAAAAGGCAATGTTGGTCAGTGCATTACAAAAGGTTTACCAAAAACTAATTAGTAGGCCTCCTCAAGTTTTTTTATAAATTACTCAATGTATTGAGCAAAATTACTCAGTCAATTGAGTAATTTTGTTCAAACTTTGAGTAAAATGGATTTTCAAAGAAAACAGTTTGCCTCGCTTGCTACCCGATTGGAAGAAGACCGGCGTTTCATCCAGGTTTTGGCAGGACCCCGACAAGTCGGGAAAACAACTTTAATACATCAATTGCTTGGTCAAAATAAACAGCCATCGCATTATGCCGCAGCGGATGATGTTTTAAGCGGTGGCGCATGGATAGAGCAGCAGTGGGAAGTTGCGCGGATAAAACAGCAACAATCCGGTGCTGAAACTTTTATCCTGGCGCTGGATGAGATACAAAAAATATCGAATTGGAGTGAAACGGTGAAACGGCTTTGGGATGAGGATAGCAGAATGAAACGACAGATCAAGGTCTTGCTATTGGGATCTTCCAGGTTGTTGCTTCAACAGGGACTGACAGAATCATTGGCCGGGCGGTTCGAACTGACATACATCGGGCATTGGTCGTTGAGTGAAATGCAAACTGCTTTTGGTTGGAGTGAGGCGGAATTCGTGTGGTTTGGAGGCTATCCGGGAACAGCAGACTTGATCCGCGATGAAAATCGCTGGAAACGGTACGTATTGGAAGCCCTCATAGAAACCAGCATCTCCAAAGATATTCTGATGCTGACACGTGTAGACAAACCGGCTTTGCTCCGACGGCTTTTTGAATTGGGTTGCGGCTATTCCGGGCAGTTGTTGTCATACAATAAAATACTCGGCCAGTTGCAGGATGCCGGTAATACCACCACATTGGCGAATTACCTGAACCTGCTCGGCCAGGCAGGATTGTTGTCGGGTTTGGAAAAATATGCGGGCAGCAAAATTGTGCAACGGAGTTCAAGCCCAAAATTTCAGGTGCACAACACTGCGTTGATGAGCACCCAAAGTCCTGAAACCTTCGCAAGCGTCCAACTAAGACCTGATTTGTGGGGCCGACAAGTAGAATCTGCGATTGGAGCGCATTTGATCAATGCCGCATTGACAGAAGATTTCAGGTTGCACTACTGGCGCGATGGAGACCGGGAAGTAGATTTTGTACTGGAAAAACGAGGCAAAGTGATAGGTCTGGAGATAAAAAGTACGGCTACCAACAGATATCACTCCGGTATGGCGGCTTTTCACAAAGCGTTTCAGCCCGATAAGATGCTGTTAGTCGGCGATAACGGACTAGGCTGGAAAGAATTTTTATCTATGAATCCGAGTGAATTATTTTAGCAAAACACCTCTTTTTAAACACCCCAATGTCCACAGTCGCCCCAAACACGACACACCACAAACGATACACGATACACACCACCATGTTCAAGACCTTCTTCCAATTTGAAATCAAATCCTGGCTGCGTTCGCCCATGCCCTGGATTTTCCTGTTCGTATTTGCTTTTCTTTGCTTCTCGGCATCGGTATCCGACGACGTCAGCATTGGCGGTTCTTATGGTAATGTGTGGAAAAACGCCCCGTTTGTAGCACAAAACTGGTATGCCGTATTTTCCATTATTTCGCTCCTGCTGGTCGTGGCCTTCCTCAACGGCGCTGCCATCCGCGATTTTGAAAACAACACGGATCAGATCATTTTTTCTTCGCCGATCAACAAAGCAGGCTATTACTTCGGGCATTTTGCCGGCGCACTGCTTATTGCCCTGATCCCCATGCTGGGCATATCGCTGGGCATGTGGGCCGGCGCTGTAGCGGGCCCCGCTTTCGGGTGGCTGGACGCAGAACGATTCGGACCTTTCGAGGTACAAGGCCACATCAATGCTTACCTCGTGATCGTGATCCCCAACCTGATTTTTGCCGGTGGTATCCTGTACGCCGTGGCAGCATTGACCCGTAGTACGGTATACGCTTTTGTAGCCGGCGTAGTGTTGCTGGTGGGATATATCATTGCGGGCAATCTGATGCAAGACATTAAAAATGAAGAGCTTGCAAGCCTGCTTGACCCTTTCGGCATGCGGCCTTTCAGTATTGTTACCAAATACTGGACGGTGGATGACAAAAACCACCACTCGGTGAGTCTGCTGGAACCCGGTATTTTGATCAACCGCCTGCTCTGGATGGCTGTCGGGATTGCAGCGCTGGTGGCGGGTTATTTCAAATTTGATTTGTCGGAGAAAAAGAAGAGCGTTAAAAAAGCGAAGGCATCCGTTCTTAGCGACGGGGTGGCTTCGAGCCACCCCGTCGCTTCGCTCGGCGCTTTGCATCATATTATGCCGGGTACTGGTTGGAAGACCACCCTCAGCCAATTGTGGAGCCAACTCCGGGTCGATTTCAAAAGCGTGATCAAAAGCACTGCTTTTATCCTGCTTACCTTGATCGGGCTGCTGAACTGTATTCCCAGTTTTCAGTACGCCACGGACGGATACGGCACCAGCAACCTGCCTATCACGTACACCATGGTGGATATCATACGCGGTGCATTTTACCTGTTTATCATTGCCATCCTGACTTTTTTCACCGGCTCGCTGGTGTGGAAGGAACGCACGGCCAAGGTCAATGAAATTTACGACGCCCTGCCTACGCGCACCTGGACGGGGTACGTTGCCAAATACACGACCATCTTGTCCCTTGCATTTCTGCTCAATGTGGTGGCCATCCTGGCAGCGATCGCGTCGCAGGCCCTGCATGGATTCGACCGGTTCGAAATCGGCGTGTACGTCCGTGAGTTGCTGGTGCTCGATATGCTTGGATTCGCGTTCCTGATCGCCTTGTTCATGTTTATCCATGTCATTTCGCCCAATATGTACCTGGGCTTTTTTATCTGTGTCGTCCTCGTGATCGTCAATGATTTTATCTGGGGCATACTGGACATCAACAGCAACATGGTCAAACTCGGCGGTACCCCCTCGTACACCGTCAGCGACCTGTACGGGTACGCGCCATATGCGCCCGGGTTGTCGTGGTTTCACTCTTACTGGATATTGTTTGCCGGCATTCTTGCGGTAGCGGCGGTGTGTTTTTGGCCGCGTGGCAAAGAATCGGGCCTGGAAAAACGGTTCTCTCTGGCTGCCCAGGAATGGAAAAACTACCGCTGGTTTGGCGCAGGTGTTTTCCTGCTTTGGTTGTGTACCGCCGGTTTTACTTTTTACAATACCCGTGTGCTCAATACCACCGTTAGCAGCGACGAGCAGGAACGCCTTCAGATCAGGTATGAAAAGGAATACAAACGATTCCAGGGTTTCCCGCAACCCCGCATTTACGATACCAAATACGATATCCGCATTTTCCCCGAAACCCGCAGTTATGAGGCCGACGGCCGACTCTGGGTGCGCAACCTGCACAACCGGCCGCTGGATTCGCTGTTCGTTCAAGTTCCACAGAAGGGCACTTTTACTTTTGAAAACGAACGCCTCAGCCTGCTACTGAACGACTCGTCTTTGTACCTGCGTTTTTACAAAATCAGTCCGGCATTGGCGCCCGGCGATTCTATGTTGTTGACATTCAACACCGTATACCGCGCCGAAGGTTTTGAAAACCAATTGTCCAACACCAGCATCACGCAAAACGGCACTTTTTTCAACAACACCGATATTTCCCCTTCATTCGGTTACCAGGAAGGCGGCGAACTTTCCGACAAAAACACACGCAAGAAAAAAGGTCTGCCGGAAAAAAGCAGGATGCCCGCGCTCGACACCGCCAACATCGCCGCGCGCAGCAACCAGTACCTGAGCAACGACGCCGACTGGGTGAATGTGGAAACCACCATCAGCACTTCCGCCGATCAGATCGCTATAGCGCCCGGCTCGCTGGTTAGTGAAAAAACGGAGGGCAACCGCAAGACGTTCCACTACAAACTCGACCACAAAGCCTGGAACTTTTATTCCTTCCTGTCCGCCCGCTACGAGGTGGCGCGGGAAAATAAAAACGGCATCGACTTCGAAGTGTACTACCACGCCGACCATGCCCGCAATGTGCCGCGCATGTTGAAAGCGATGCAAAAAAGTATTGAGTACTACACGGCCAACTTCGGTCCGTATTACCACAAACAGTGCCGCATCATCGAGTTTCCGCGCTATGCAGAGTTTGCGCAGGCTTTCCCGGGCACCATGCCCTATTCGGAAGGTATCGGCTTCATCGAGGATTACCAGCAGGAAAAAGACGATATCGATATGGTCTTTTACGTTGTGGCACACGAAATGGGCCACCAGTGGTGGGCGCACCAGGAATGCGGCGCCAATATGCAGGGCTCCGAAATGACCACCGAAACCTTCGCGCAATACAGCGCCCTAATGGTAATGGAGCACGAATACGGCCGCGATATCATGCGCAAATTCCTGGGTTACGAAACAGACAAATACCTGCGCGCCCGGGGCCGGGAATCGCAAAAAGAAATGCCCATTGCAAAATGCGAACAACAGGGCTATATCCACTACAACAAGGGCTCGGCGGTGATGTATTACCTGAAAGAAATGATTGGTGAAGCGCAGGTCAATGCCGGTTTAAAAGCGTTTCTGGAAAAATTCAGGTACAAAAACCCGCCCTACCCGACCAGTATGGACGCCGTGCAGGCATTTGCCGCACAAACGCCCGATTCGCTGCAATACATCATTCAGGACCTGTTCTGGGACATCACCCTGTTTGAAAACCGGGCCAAGGAAGTGAGCGCCAAAGACCTGGGCAACAACAAATGGGAAGTGACCATCCAGGCAGAAAGCCGCAAACTCAAGGCCGACGAACTGGGCAAGGAAACGGAAGTGCCCGTCAGCGACTGGATAGACATCGGCGCTTTTGCCAAACCCGAAGGCGACAAAAAATACGGCAAAACGCTGTACCGGAAACGCGTCAAGATCAGCCAGAAGGACAACACCTTCACGTTTGTGGTGGATGAAAAACCTTTTGAGGCGGGGATCGATCCGTTCAGGCTGCTGATGGATCGGGAGCCGAAGGATAATGTGAAGGAGATCAAGTGAGTGAGGGGCAGATTACTAAATGTCCCCTGAAAACAATTGCAGGAAATGAAGTTTAACACGAAAAAACTCAGACAAATGCCCGCCTGCATTATCCTCTTGTTGCTGATATGAAACCAGTAGTTTTTTAGCCGTTTCGATTGAAATGAATTGTAATTTCTCCTGATCCTCGAAAATCAGCCCGGCGATCGCTTCGCCGCGCCGTTTTTCGAGGAAAGGGGTGTTCAAATTTAGAATTTCCTGAATGGTTGATATTGCTTCAGGGTCTTTTCCTACAATATTTACTTTGTCATCTGCGATAGAATAAGTAAAACGTGATTCTACATCCGGGTCTAAAGGAGAAAGTGGCAATAATTTTTCTTGTTTGCTTCTATCACAATATTCTGGATATGAAGGGGTAGCAGGTTCTTTTTTGTTACGATCCCGATTAGCAAGAGCGCCGCCGTCACATGAAGCCATCAGGTTGGAATACTCAAACGTTTTGGCTTTACCCTGCATCTTATCTTCTCCATTACGTGGAAAAAGATGCTCGATGACTGTACTTTCTGTATTTTCAATACGTCGTTGACAATAGCAACAAAGGTGGCCTTGTTCAGCAAGTAATGTACTCCGCAATTCGTCTTTTGTATAATATAAAACATCCTCCTCGCGATGAGTGGGTTCATTCATCAAGTCGCTCCAATCAGCAGGTTTATTGGCTCTTTTCCAATCTTCAAATGCTTGCGGAGATGGTTTCTTCCGGATAAAACGCATTAGTTTAAAATCTTTAGCCGCTCTATCATAGCGTCAGCGCGTTGCAAAACGGGGTTGTCAGGCGATAATTCGGCGATTTTTTTACGTGTATCTTCTGCTTCGCTGAATTTACGCTGTTCAATAAGAGAGAAAAGGTTTTCAATCAAATCATCCACTTCACGAGGATATTTAGGCGTATCCATAATCTCTTCTAAAATCACATTCGTATCCAGGCCTTTCGGATTACTGGAAAGCTTGAGCACTTCACCGTCCTTGAGCAAGAAGATGTTTTCACTATCCACACGGCTGAGTACTTGTGGTGAGTGGGTGGTGACAATGAACTGGATATTCGGGAACGTAGCCATCAGGGCAGGAATAACTTCGCGTTGCCATTTTGGGTGGAGATGTAGTTCTATTTCGTCAATCAGGACAATTCCTTGCCCTTCAAGCGGGTCACTTAGACCAGGATTTGCAATGGAAAGACGGCGAGCGATGTCGCACACAACCATCAGAAGCATTTTTTCTCCGTCGGAAAGTTGTTCGAGACGGAAGTCCTGATTGTTTTTGGAGATAACAAGAGAGGAAGAAAAGCCCGCTAATGCAAAATTTCTAGCATTTGGCGAATCTCGCTCCACGCGCAGATTACCAAAAGGAAAACTATTGAGTTGCGAAAAAAACGTTGTGACAGCTTTCCGTACAGGTTGAAGGTTTGGGTTAGTTATATCAAAATTCCGTTCCTTTTTGATTAACTCATTTTCTTTGTCTTCTTCGTCTCTAAACCAATTTATAAAATCTTTGAAATCAGTTATTTTCTTTGAAAATGCATTTTCGTAAGCTCTAAATTGAGGAACTTTATAAGGTATTTTATCCACAGAAAATTCATAGTTATTATCAAAATAACGGTTAGCGCGGTAATAAAGCAAAATAGGGAGCAATGCCTTTTCTTTTTCTTTAGAGATTTGGATCACTAAGTTTCTCAAAAATTCATCGTAGGAACTAAGTCGATCCATCCCACACGTACTTATCGCTCCAACATTTTCAGCATATGATTTCATCTCAACAAGTTGTATATTTTGAACGTCAAGCCATATTTGATTGGATGATTTATTTGATTCAATATTTATATCAGTATAATAAATCCTATATAAAGCATCGGCATAATCTTGACCAATCAAATTTACAGAAATCTGATTTAAAAACATTGCTATTAAATCCAACAACGACGACTTCCCTTGCCCATTTACGCCTATAAAAACAGCCAGGTTCGAATCCGGGAACTCAAGCGTTGCCTGGCGGAAACTCCGGAAATTGTGAATCTCTAATTTTTTGATTTTCATGTCACAAAAATAATGATTTTCGGCCTTTCTGCTTCACAACTTCAAATAATCTTCGCCACTAAGTGGATACACCTAGCCAATCTGCACTTAGCTATCAATCGATATCTTGTGAATGCCTTGAAAAAGGTGGTTGGTCTTGAGAAGACGTTAATTGGAGAGAGACAATAAAAAGACAATCAGGCACTTGCACAAGTACAAATATAGTCTGTACCTTTGCAGGTAATAAGACCTGCCACGCTTCCCATCAGAACAGCGCACCCGGGCGGGTTATTTTTTTCCAATGCAATACATCAAACCCGCGCTTCCTATTCCTGACCAAATCCGCTTGCTTCAAAGTCGGGGTCTGAATATCACTGATACTGCCAAGGCGGCTTCCTACCTGTCGCACATCAGTTATTATCGGCTGCGCGCCTATACTTTCCCCTTTCAGGACAACAGAGATCCCAATCACCCTTTTCATCCCGACGTGACATTTGATGACGTACTGGATGTATATCGTTTTGATCGAAAGTTGCGCGTTCTTGTGTTCGATGCTATTGAGCGAATTGAAGTAGCCTTACGTACTCAAATCATCTACCAATTCTCGTTGGCACACGGTAGCCATTTTTTTCAACGGAAAGGGCTCTACCACAACTTAGCGAATTTCAAGAACGACTTAAAAACAGTGGATAAAGAAATCCATCGCTCATCAGAGGTCTTTATTAAGCACTACAAACTGAAATACACGTCTCCCAAACGACCTCCTTGCTGGATGTCACTTGAAATACTTTCACTTGGCACACTTTCAAAGTTATATGAGAACCTGCGCATTTCAGCAGAAAAAAAGTCTATTGCCGCACATTTCGGCCTGAATGCATTTGTGCTGGAGAGTTGGATGCATATGCTCAGCCATGTGCGCAATATCTGTGCCCATCATGGCCGGCTTTGGAATCGTACGCTTACTCAAATACCAAAACTACCGAAAAATCCGACTTTTACATGGCTCATTAACTCGGCAGTACCTGCTGATCGACTATATGTAACACTTTGCAGTATACAGTATTTGCTGAATACGGTTGCCCCCAGCCACAGCTTTAGTATCCGTTTAAAAGCTCTGTTACAAGAATATCCCAAAACAGATCAGACAAGTATGGGTTTCCCTACTGGTTGGGAATCTGAGCCATTGTGGATATAGTAAAACCTGAGCCCTCACCCCATCATCTCCATAAACGCCTCTTTCCTTCTCCTTGCCAGCGGCACCACCGCCTTATCCGTCATCCACAAACTATCTCCATCGTCTTTCGCCAGTTTTCGCACAAACCGGGTATTGACGATGTGCGACTGGTGCGCCCTGAAAAACGGCGGCGCCGGCAGCATTTCTTCAAAGGTAGCCAGCGACTGGGCGGCCAGGTGGCGTTCGCCGTTTTCCAGAAAAACAAAACTGTAATTGCCCTGGGCTTCCAGGCGCATAATTTCGGCGGTCTGGATAAACAACAGGCCGCTGCCCGTATTCAGGGTAATGCGGTCGAAACTGCGGGTGCTGGTCTGCTGGTACAGTTGCTTCAATTGCCGCTGCCGGGAAGGCGCATCGCCGGGCATGATCACCCGCCGGACCGCCGCTACAAGTTCCTCAGGATCAACAGGTTTCAACAGGTAATCCACTGCGCTGTATCGAAAAGCGCGGAGGGCAAACTCGTCGTGCGCGGTGGTAAAAATCACCCGGAACGCGGGTTCCGGAAAACGGTTAAGCAGGTCGAAACCCGTGCCGTCGCCCAGGTCGACATCCAGCACTAACAGATCGGGTAGAATTTTTGGCACCAGCGCTGCGGCCTCGGCCAGCGATCCCGCTTCTCCCACAACAACGGCTTCCGGGCAGCCCGTTTCCAGAAAAATGCGCAGCGCATCGCGGCAGGGCGGCTCATCGTCAATCAGGCAAATGCGAACAGTGGGTATCATATTTCTATACTGCGGTTTGATTCATGTAAATACCAAGTCGCAGTCCAAAGATAATCTTACCCTGCCGAATCTCCTTTATTTTCAACCGGATATCACAAGATATGGTTCAACGGTCACGAATCTCGGCATATGGGAGCCGGACGCTATAGTTTTGGGAGCATAAATCCACCCCATTATGTTGCCACAAAAGAGATAAAAAGCCGAATCAGGTCGCCCCTGAAGCATTTGCTTCACGGGGCGACCGATTTTTATCTGCCATAAAAACTTAAACCATGAAGAAAACATCTTTCCCATTCTTGTTCGTTTTGTTCAGCCTGTTACCTGGCTTTGGATTATTACATGCGCAGGAAAACGGCTGCAGCAATATCACTTTCACTGCCCAGAATATCGGGCCCTGCCATTACCGGCTTTTGGTGGTCAATTCTTCCACATGTTACCCGGAAATCCATCTGCGGCTGGATACTGGTGGGTTCCTGAGCTGGACGGCGCTAACGCAGAATGGCTGGTCGGGTGAGCTGATTAGCCCAACCGATCTTATACTCACCCATAGCAGCGGACACATCCCCCTTGGCGCCAGCACGCCGGTCGACTTTTACCTGGTCCCCGGCGCCGATCCGGTACTGACGATTTTATGGGAATATACCTGCTCGTTTGGCAAGAGTTGTTTTTTTGAAACG
This sequence comes from Saprospiraceae bacterium, assembly GCA_020847425.1. GTDB lineage: Bacteria > Bacteroidota > Bacteroidia > Chitinophagales > Saprospiraceae > M3007. The sequence goes on along the minus strand of JADLCC010000373.1, from coordinate 15,302 downwards.
CCCCTTACAAGTTGCACCAGCATTCCCGGCGGATGTATTTCCGGTGTAAACTATGTGGATGTTTCCTGTGCCAACCAGCCTTATTCCAACCAGCCTACGCTCGCAGGCTGGACCATCACGCTCCTGGACGCCATGGGCAATACCGTGGAAAGCACCCAAACCAATGCGAACGGAGCGTACTCGTTTTGTGACCTGCTCCCGGGTGTTTATGTGGTCAAAAAAACCAACCAGCCCGGCTGGACATCGAGTGTGCCTGCGAGTGGGCAGTCCACTGTCGTGTTGAGCCAGTCGGCCCAGGTGGTTCGTAATTTTGGAAGTTGCAGGGCAAATTGCCTTTGCAGTTCCATTCAGACCACCGTGCAACAGATCACCACCAGCCCGACGGCCTGCTGTTACAGTTTGTCGACAACCACTTTCGGCAGCGGAGATTATTGTTTCCAGTATATCAATGTTCAGGTAGATGCCGGACTGACGATCACACCATCCTCCACGCAAACAGGCTGGACGACGGTGCAAAACGGCCCACAATCCATCACCATTACCCCTCCCAATGGCTTCGTACCCAATGGCAGTGTCACACCGGTCACGTTTTGTGTGTCGGGCGGTACCAGCCACAGCATCCTCGTAACGGCGGGTTACAACGACAGCGCAGGCGCACATGAATGTGACAATTTTTTGTCGTTCAGTTGTCCGAATTGTAATTGTCCGCCACCCACCGGACTGGCCGTGAGTAACCTGGGAGAAGGGACTGCTACAATTGGCTGGACGCCTGCCGATTGCAGCGAATCCACCTGGGTGTATGTGGAAGACGGTTTTAGTCCTGCGGAGCACATCAGCAGGCCAAGCCCGGTTGATTCTATCGTTCTGGACGGGCTTGTGCCTGGCGCCTTGTATCAGGTTTATGCTTTTTCCATGTGCGGAGGTGTCATGTCCGAATCTTCAGATACGATCAGGTATTACTTGCCTTGCCCGGGTGAGTGTTTAGGTAGCGTATCCAATGGTAGTTTTAATGAGCCCTACACACCCAACCTAACCGTACCGAACGCCCAGGACCAGATCGGGCTTTGCCCCGGCTGGCAGGCCACCGCGAATGGAAGTAGTGCCAGCGGTATCGGAGAATGGTTCATGTATGGTTCACCATTAAACTTCCCCACCGTATTTCCAGGTTCTTATTATGATGCAGTAAACAATCAATATACTATTTTGGGGCCATACTGTGGTTCCTGGTACGCGGGGTTCGATTTAAATACCTGTGAAGGCATTTCTACTCAACTGACGTCCCCTATTGCACAATTGAACGGTTATACCCTCGGTTTTTGGTGGGCATTGCGCGAACCGGTGACTTCCAATTTCAGTTTTCAGGCTATTTTGTCCGGGTCAGCGTGTACCATGAACACCACCAATGGCGGAACGATCTGTACGCGCCAATGCGGCAGCGATATTTCTATTCCCGTTCAAGTGACAACTTCGCATCAGCCGGGCGTCTGGTATTTCCACTCCGTCACGGCGACGGCCTCCGTGGCTGTCAGCCACCTCACTTTTGCGGCCAGTGCAAGCGGCCCTACCGTGGGTAATTACGTGTACATCGATGAAGTTTGCTTGCGCAGCCTATGGCTCCCTTGCGATCCCGGCAAACCCCGCATTGCCCAAAACCCGGAACAACCCAATACTTTTTCGGGTGAAACAGACCTGGGCGCAGGCTCCACGCTCGTGTCGGCCGTGTGGGATTTCGGCGATGGCACGCGCGATTCGAGTTGCTGTCTGGGCAGTATAGTCCATGATTTTGCGCCGGGGACATACAATGTTTGCCTGACTGTTACGGCCATAGATACATCCGGTTCAATCTGCTCGAATTCCTCCTGTATTCAGGTGGTAGTTCCGGAAGTGACCGACCCGTGCGACGACGTAACGGCATCGCTGCAATCTACCGGCATAGGCAATTGCTGCTACAACTTAAATATCAGCAATGCGGCAGCCAACTTTTTCACCGGTATTAATATTATCCTGAGTTCCGGCGATTTTGTAAATTCCCAGTTCGGCGCCGGGTGGAATATTACCCTGAACGGAAACGTTGCATCGCTCACACCTGCCTCTGGTAGTTTTATACCGGTTGGTACGGATATTCCGGTGACGATCTGCGATCCGGGTGGTACAGACCCTTATACGGTAACGGTTGTTTTTACTTATGAGGGCGAGAATTGTATAAAAACGCTTGTGCTGGATTGCGATTGTTCCTGCGGTACATATGACCTGGAAATCCGCCTCGGCGGCGCGCAAAACCAGCCCATCGTCTGCGGACAAACCATTCCACTGGGCTTAAACCAGGGCTTTTCCGTCTATTCCAAATTCCAATGCCAGGGCGCCAACTGCGAACCTTCGGAACTGGTATCCTGGTCTTTAACAGGGCCGAACCTCAGTATAGGCAGTTCCGACCTCGCTACACCGAATTTCACGATCACCGCATTGTCACCTGGAAGTTTCAGTACGCCGGGCCTCTACACGCTCAATATGTACGCCATTTGCGGCTTACAGGACACTTGCTGGTGTACGTTGTATTTCGATGTAGCAGACCCCTGCTGCACCGACCAGGCAACTTTTCTGGCCAATGCGGCTGCGGTGCAAACCAACGGCATCCTCGGTGATTGTTTTATCGGTATGCAGGCGGTCGGGCTGAGCGATTGTATGCGGATTACCTATGACTGGGGCGACAACAACACTTCCGGCCCGATAACAGGTGACAATATTCCCGTTACGCATACTTACGCTTCGGCGGGCAATTACACGGTTTGTTACACCATAGAGGAAATAGATTTTTTCGGCAATGCCTGCTGGAGTTATCAATCCTGCGAGCAAGTGACGGTTTTGTGTAATTCCTGCTGTTCAGGCGGCGACGATCTGGACATCATTGTCAATCTGTATGTATCCGTTTCAGTTGACGATACTCCCTGCTCTGCTACGATCAACATCGGCGATCTGCCCGCGTGTTTTTACCTGGACTCCATCAATTGGGGTGACGGAAATATCAGTTTCGGACCGTATGGAGCAGCATCCTCCATCCTGCATACCTATGAAAGTGAAGGGCCTTACACGATTACCTATACGGGTGTGAAAGGTGAGCAAGGTTCAGGAGCAGTGTGTGTGCAAAAATCATTTTCCAAAACGGTTGATCCTGTTTGTTTCTCCGTCTGTCCATGCCTGGGATTCAGCAATATGATATTTAGTCCGGGGCCAGGCGGCGGGCCACAATCCGTCAGCTGCGGCACCGATGTCATTTTGCCTTGTCAACCGGGCGTTACTTACACACTTACCGGAACCCTTCCCTGTCTGGGCACGGGCGTATGTCAGGGAATAGGCGCTGTAAGCTGGCAGTTGTTCGGCCCGCAGGGCCTGGTGGATGCCGGCACAACTACCGCAAGCCCCGGTTTCAGCATTCCCCTGCCTTCCGGTTATTTTTATGTGACCGGCACCTATGCGCTGATCATCAATGGCCAATGCGGTTCAACGCCATGCCCTTGCACCATTTACTTCGTAGTCAATCCGCCTTGTCCGCCGCTTTGCCCCTGCGATGTCGCTGATTTTCAGGCAGATGTGCTTGCGGGATTTTCGACAACCTATTACACCTTCTTCAACTGCAAAGCGTGTTTTAAAGGCGTTGCGCTGGGTCCCTGCGATATGGTGGAATGGTCTGTCAACAACGGGCCGTTCAGCGCGCCCATTCCGGGCAATCAGTTCTATTGTTTCCCATTCTCCGGGAATGGTACATATTCGGTAGAAATGCGGGTGACGCGCAAAAAGGGTGTAAACCTCATTTGTGAAGTATTTAGTTTCACCAAAACCATCACAGTCAACTGCAAACCCATACCAATAGTAATTGGTGGCCCCAGGATGTTCGACCCTTTCAGCCATGTACCTGCTCTGCCGCTGAAACCGGACGCAGAAACCACGTTCAGGGTGATGGATACCGGCTCGCCGGGCGAAAAAACGACACTGCGCATTTTCCCCAACCCCAATACCGGGGCATTCAGCGTCGAACTATCAGAAGCCGCTGACGCAGGGATGCAGTTCCGTATCCTGGGCCTGACCGGCCGGGTATTGCTGGAGCAATCTGTGCAAACGGGCAGCAAGTTGCAAACCGTACAGACCGGTGATCTGCCGGGAGGCTTGTATTTCCTGCAGGTGGTGACGGATGGAAAGGTAATTGCAGTGGAAAGGTTTGTAAAACAATAAATTATCCGATTATTGCAGGGCCGTCTTTAAAGCCTTCGTTTGAAAAGGCGGCCTTGCATTTTTCAATACCAATTTGAATTTTCTTTTCTATTTATAGCCAACGAAAAGTGGTTTTGAAAGAAAGTCCTGTGCAGGTGCCTGAAAGTGAAGACTTCAAACCATCAAACCCTTTCAAACCACTCAAACCTGACTATACATCATGAAACCCTTCTTATTTTTTTGCTTCACTTTCCTGGCCATTTCCCGCACGGCCGCCCAATTCACCCCACCGGTCGTCATCGCCCATTCGCCTTTTTATGAATACCACCACCGGCCTTATGACTGGGACGGCGACGGCGACCTGGATTATATCGGTGAATATGAACACACGATACTCCATTTGTATGAAAATGCGGGCGATGGAAAACTGCTCAACCCTGTGGTGATCGATACATTTCCTTTCAACTGGAACCTGCTTTATGGGGCCGAGTTTGCCGACCTGAATGCCGACGGCCTGACGGATATTATTTTTGCAAACTATCCCTCGGAGTTGCTGGTCTGCCTTCAGATGCCGGGCGGGGAATTTGCAGAAGCGGAGGCAATTACCGGGGTATCCGGTACTTATTCAGATACGGAACTTGCAGATATGGATGGAGACGGTGACACCGATCTCGTCGTTAAACTTGACTCATTGCATTGGTTTGAAAATGAGGGTTCGGGGCATTTCCAGGTGGTACATTTCATTGCACAAGTTCCTGATCAATTGTTTCATGTTTCCGATGTGAATATCGACGGCCTGCAGGATATTTTTACTTTTAGCCCTCAGTACGATACTCTCCGGCTATTACTCCATACCGCAGCGGATACTTTTTTGACCAAAATAGTGGTCGATACACTGCTCTACAACCTGAGTTCGCTACGCGTAGTGGATGTAGACGGCGACGGGTTGCCCGACTGGCTGCCCGGCTCCAGTGCCGCGCCCGACAACCGATGGTCGAAAAACCTGGGCGACGGCAATTTTGCAGCGCCGCAACTATTGGACCCGACCACTACCCTGCCACAGTGGTCGCAGGGCAGCCAGACTTCTGCCGGCGATGTGGATGGTGATGGCGATATGGACCTCGTGACCAAAGGCGCCGACACCCTTGTCTGGTTTGAAAATACGGGCAATGCTGTGTACACGACGCATCTGTTGTCTACCGGCCTGAATGTGCTGGGGATAAACGGGCCTTATGCACACGACTGGAATGAAGACGGGCTGCCGGATATTGTTTGTACCAAATCCGCCTCCGCCATCGCTTATTACCCTGGCCTCGGAAACGGCGAGTTTGGACCGATGGTTTTTATTGCCCCTGAAGTGATCAATGCTGCTCTGACACCTGCCGATGTAGACGGCGACGGCCTGACCGACTTGTTCATCACAGCCAACCCCGACTACCGGGTGGGTTGGTACCGCAACCTGGGCAACGACCAGTGGGCTGCCCGGCAAAACATTGATCCTGAGGAATATTATGTCAGTTTGGTAAAGCCCGGCGACTTTGACAACGACGGCGATTCGGATGTACTGGTTGTGCGACAGGACGTCGTTGGCGGGTGGCCATATGAACATGCGCTAACGCGTTATAAAAACCTCGGGAATGGGCAATTTTCGCCGGCAGATACCCTTGCACTGCTGCCTTACATCACTGCCTCGGTGGCGGATATCGACATGGATGGCGACCAGGACATAGTCACCATGGCCGACGGTCCGGCGCCTTCGGGGGTATGGATGCCCAATGACGGTACAGGCATTTTCGGTGCACCCGTGTTTTTTGACCCCGGTAGCGACACCATCTCCGTGCATCAGGTAAGCGACCTGGATCGTGATGGGGATCCTGATCTGCTGGTCCTGTTAAACCCCGGTATCGGCTGGTATACCAATGATGGCGCCGGCTTATTTGAAGGGCCTTACCTGCTATCCCCCAATGATGTGTACTACAATTTTATCGGCGCGGCAGATATTGACAATGACAGTTTTCCGGACCTTGTTTTTAACGGCCAGAACGGGCCTGTTTGGTCGCGCAATCCCGGCGACGGCGGCATGGTCGGGCCGCCACAACCCATCCATCCGGAAACGCCAAATTCGGTATCCTATCTTTCCGCTTCGATGGCCGACATCAACAGCGACGGGATGACAGATTTCATCGGTTTTTTTAATGACCGCGCCTACGGCTGGATACCCAATCTCGGCAACGGCGTTTTTGGAGAACGTATTATACTGGGCGCCTACCACACCGATTACTACATTACGTTCCAGAGCGCCGACCTCGATAACGACGGCGATCAGGAATTTATATACAGTCAAACGCACGAATTCGGGTATTACAACGATTTCAGTGGACTGCCAGATGTACACGGGCATTGTTTTGTGGACGAAAACGCCAACGGCCAGCAGGATGCAGGCGAGCCGGATCTGCCCGGCATCGGTGTGCCGCTCGATCCTTCGGCCACGATTTCGCAGACCAATGCAGATGGCGCGTTCCGGTTTTTTGCGCTGCCCGGCCAGTATAACATTGCTTTCCAATACGATTCCTGTTGGGTACTTACCACAGATTCAGCGGCCTTACAATTGAGCCTGCCTTTGCCGATCGGTACGGAATTGGCTTTTGGCTTTCGTCCGAATCTGGCGTTCAACAAGATCAATTCGATCATTGCATCCGCCCCGCCGGTTTGTGGGCAAACGGTACCTTTCTGGCTCGTGTTGCACAATGTCGGTTGCCACACGGCCAAAGCCCGCTATCGGTTTGAAATAGATTCGCTGCTGACCTGGGCATGGTCGGGGCCCGAACCTTACTACATCGTGGACGATACCATTTCATGGTTATCTCTCCTGTCGCTCGAACCTGGTGAGACCCGCATACTCGAAGCCTTTCTGACCATTTCTCCGGCAATAGCGGGCGACGTACCGGTGGTGAAAGGTATCGCAGAAACACTGGATTCGGACGGCACAACCGTACTGCATGCCGATACGTTTTTATACCCGGTTCCGGTGCTTTGTTCCTTTGACCCGAATGATAAACTGGTGAATGTGGCAACGTTGCCGCCCAATTACACCACAGACAGCAGCTTGTTGACCTACACCATCCGTTTTCAGAATACAGGCAATTTCACGGCTTTCAACATCCGGGTGCGCGACACATTGGACGCTGCGCTGGACTGGAACAGTTTTGAACCCCTGGCAGCCAGCCACACTTATTTTGTTACCGTCGATACGGCTGCCGGACTCGTACAATTCGATTTTCCGGATATCCGGCTCGCCGACAGTACCAGCAACGAACCGGAAAGCCACGGGTTTGTCGCGTTTTCGATCCGGCTGAAACCGGGTTTGCCGCCAGGTTCCAGCACCCGAAACAGGGCAGGCATCTATTTCGATGTGAATGCGCCGGTGATTACCAACTGGGCGGAGACGGCCGTGCGTATGCCGGTTTCCACGCGTCCTGTTCCGGTCATTTCCGCTATCAGGCTTGCTCCCAACCCGGTGGCGGAGGTTTTAACGGTGTCGTTTTCTGAAAAAATTATTGCTGATGCCCGGGTGCAGGTGTTCGATTTGCGTGGGCAAATGGTGCTGGAAAAGCATGTGCCGGGCGGTTTAGAGGCTTATGCGCTGGATGTGTCTGCGCTGCCGGCAGCGGCTTATTTGTTGAAAATCAATGGAAAAGATGGGGCCATGGGTCAGGCTTTTTTTGTAAAAATATAAATGCTTGATAATTAACACTTATGACTAACAATGCCCTTTTTTCACAAAATAGCCGCTAAAACCGCTCGATCCCAAGTTCGCGCGGCCCTTGCACAGGGCAATATTGCTGAAGCCATCCGTTTGCTCCTGCAAACCGGATCGGACGAGGCGGCTATTTTACAGGAACAATTTGCTGCGTCCGGGCAACAGCGGGCGCTGGGTTTGATCAGTCCGGAAGAATGGGGCCGTGTGCAAATGCAACTTTGTACGGCTATCCTGGAATTAGACTGGATGAAAGAAAGCGCCGCCCCCATACCGATTACTTCGGAAGTTAAAACACAGTTGCTTCAATTGCTGGAGCAACGCCAGACCGAACAGGCACTGGTGTTGTGTACAGATATGGGCGACGATTTTTTATTGTTACAAATGCAACTGAATCTTGCCCGCAACCAATCTGCCCGGAGCCTTATGGAAGCGGAATACTGGGAAGTGACGAAAAGCAAAATCAACTACACTTTACAGGAAATGCTGGCGGAAGTACCCGATGAACAACCGCCAAAAGTTGGTTTATGGGGCAAAATTCGCAGGTTATTGGGTTAGAGCGTGTTCGGGAATTTTTTGCCGGGCCTGAAAAACGTCTTTTTCACCTGTTTTTCACCTTTTTTCAGTTACAGAGTCACTGCTATGCTCCTGAAAAAACGAGCAAAACAGTCAAAAAATCCACTTTTCCATGCTCCGGCAAAAATTCCCGAACACGCTCTTAATGATTCCGGACAATTTGCACTAAGGACTGGGTTAAAATCAGTTTGAGTTATTTTTTGTACAAATGCTTGAGTATCAAGACGGATAACTAATAACTGATAACCGATAACTACTTATGATCCGGTTATTTATAATTTTACCGGAAAAACGCGCCGACAAAACGCACAGTCTATGGCCCAGCACCTGAAATTGTTCCTTTTCGCGGCATTCCTCATTCTTCATACCTCCTGCCTCTTTGCCCAGCGCCCCGCCTGGCGGCAGTACACCACGGCCGATGGCCTCCCCAGCAATGCCGTGTACGGTATGCTTCAGGATAGTCGCGGTTTTATGTGGTTTGCTACCGACCTTGGCTTATGCCGCTTCAACGGTTATGAGTTCCATAGGCCGGTAGATACCAGCAGTTTTTCGAGCAATGAATCTTTCCGGCTGGCCGAAGATGCAGCAGGCCGGATATGGTTCAATCGCCTGGACGCCTCCGTCTGGCTGGTCGAAAACGATACGATACGCCGCTGGAAATACAACCATATTATCCAGAAATACCGCAGGGAATTTATCAATCTGGGTAGTCTGGCCGTTGATAAAAATGGTGTCGTCTGGGTGCAACTACCCAATTTAGGCCTCCTGAGGGTATTCCCGGACGGCAAATATGAGGTGTTGCCTGCACTGGGCCGCGCAGTCAATATTTTTGCAGGTCTGGGCAACAAAGCCATTTTGAGTTACGAATTTTCCGGCAACCCCAGCCCGGGTGACAATCCACTACAAACAAGAGAGATATTCCGGTGGCAGGAGGGCGATCTTGTATCGCTGGGGCGGTTTCCCATCGATGCGAAGCAGTCAAAAAAATCCACAACATCAGGCATCTGGCTTTTGCGCAACGGCGATTTTGTGTTCAATCTGCTGCAAACTTTTTACCTCATTCGCGACAATCGCCTGATTTGGCAGGGCGTGAAAGACGTGGTAGTCAATGATATTTTTGAAGACAGCGATGGCGCTATCCTGCTGGCCTCCCGCGGCGGCAAATATTCCGGCCTGCTGCGTTTCCCTTCTTTTGAGCATTTTCTGCGCGACGAATTCAGCACTATTTTAGATAAATACAATATTGTCAGCGCTTTGCGCGATCGGGAAGGCGGCTGGTGGGCCTGTAGTACCAATGCGGGCATTTTTTATTGCAAAAATCCTGAAATGGAATTTTTCGACAGCGCAACAGGCTTGCCTTTTAACGACGCACAAAGCATTACTTCGGATGGTAAAAAATCCGTTTTTGTGAGCCTGCGCCCATCGGGTGTTTGTATGATCGATGCCCGGAACGGACAAGTAAGCCGGCTGCCGACACCATTTCCGGGTTTGAGTGCCGACCAGACCGTATTGCGGTTCGACAGCGCCACCCAGCGGCTTTGGTTCAATCCGTATTTGGCTGTTTTTGAAAAAGGCCAGTGGAAAGGGATTATTTATACACACCATAAAACCCGTTCAAAATATCCCGTTTTTATCAAAAAAATTTCGCCCAGCCATGTCAACAAGCTTTGGTGGGCCAGTTCTTTCAGCGATTTTTTCTCGATCGACCCCCAGACCTGCACTGCGGTCAGATACTATGTGGATTCCTCGAAATATGCACGCACGCATGCCGTTGCACAGGATTTTGAGGGTAATATCTGGGTAACTACCGATGAGCACGGCCTGCGCATCTGGCGCAATAACCGCTACGAAGCGCCGCCTTTCGAGCACCCCGCTTTGCGCTTTCCCGCGCGCCTGGTGGAAATACTTCCCGATAGCACGACACTCATTTCTCTGCGCGGCGGCGGACTGCTTTTCAGAAATACAAAAGGGCAGTTCAGCCACCTGACGGTCAAAGACGGCCTCAGTACAAACTGGCTCAGCGAGCTCGAAATTATGCCCGATGGCACCATTTATGCCTCTTCCAACACCGGTCTGAACATTCTTCACCCTGTGGGAAATGGAACCTGGCACATTGAACTGGTCAACATAAAAGACGGTTTACCCTCCAATCAGGTGAATGACATTTGTGTGTTGGGCAACGAATTATGGGTGGCAACTGACCGGGGTATTGCGCGTTTTCGGGAAAAAGCCCCCCCGGCCCCTGTTCCGGCACCTTTGATGGAACGATTCCTGGTGAACAACGAGGTCAGGCAATTCTCCGAAAACCTGCAACTTTCGAACCGGCAGAACAACATTTCGCTGCGTTTTTTCACCCTGCATTACCGATCCGGCGGTGATATCAGTTATCGCTATCGTTTGATTGGGGCCGACAATACATATGTATATACCCGGAACCGCGAGATCAATTTTGCCAATCTTGCCCCCGGGAATTACTGTTTCGAAGTGCAGGCGCAAACCGAAGACAACCAATGGAGCGATGCCGCGCGCTGGTCTTTCGATATTCTGCCGCCCTGGTGGGCCAGCTGGTGGTTTCGGCTGCTTGGAGCCGTCGCTTTATGCCTTACCGCTTTTCTGTTTTACCGCAACCGCCTGCGCATGATACGCCGCGAAGCCGCCGAACGCGAAAAGATACGCGATCTGGAAACCGCCGCGCTCCGGGCACAGATGAACCCGCATTTTATTTTCAACTGCCTGCAGGCCATACAATCCTTTATCGCGCGGAATGAGCGGGATGTCGCGACCAGTTATCTCGCCCGTTTTGCCAAATTGATACGGCTTACCCTGCACGGCTCGGTGGATGGCCGTCACTCCCTCAACGAGGAAATAGCCATGCTTGAAAACTACCTCCTCCTGGAACAGATGCGCTTCAAAGGACATTTTGAATTTGTGATCCGCACATCCGAAGTACTCGACCCCGATGACATCAGCCTGCCTCCGCTGCTCGTACAGCCGTATGTGGAAAATGCGCTGATACACGGACTGGAAGGAAGAGAAACAGGCGGCCGGGTAGAAATTGTTTTTACCCAAAAACAGGATGTACTGGAAGTTACCGTGATGGACAACGGGAAAGGGTTCAGCGAAAAAGAAAAAGCGGTGTTCGACAAAAGACCGCACAATTCAGTGGGTATGATGCTGACGCAAAAACGCCTGGATTTGCTGGCCGGGGCGGGCAAAAATGCGACCGAACATTTCAGGAGGGATACCTTGTTCGATGAAAACGGCATGGTCGCGGGTGTACGAATCCGGTTTGAGGTGCCAGTGCTGTAAAGTTGCGTCAGTAATTGAACATTAAAAATTGGGCATTGTACATTGAACATTTTCTCAATTAAGAATTTAAAAAATGTTCAATTTTCAATGTTCAATTTCCAATGTTCAACAAAAAAGCGGGGCCGGAGCGACACGCCCCGGCCCCGCTTGGGGCTTGCTAAACACTTGATAAACAAGCGATTATTTCACGTCAGCAAAGAAATCTTTCACTTTGTCTTTGTGAACGATCATTTGCTTGTAGGTGTATTTACCCGTTACCGGATCTTTAACGGCTTTCACCACTTTGACGTGGTCTTTACCGGAACCTGCATTGGCGGCACGTTGCGCAACACGGGCGTTTTTGGAAACTTTCTTTGCCATAATTCCTCAATAAAGAAGTGAAGGAGATGTGTGTTGGGCTGCGCTTACTTGATTTCGCGGTGCACCGTGTATCTGCGCATGATAGAGTTGTATTTTTTCAACTCCATACGATCCGGCGTATTTTTGCGGTTCTTCTGTGTAACATAACGAGAAGTGCCCGGCAGGCCGCTTGTTTTGTGCTCCGTGCATTCCAGAATCACCTGGATGCGGTTGCCTTTACTTTTCTTTGCCATTGGTAATGATACTTTTATATGCTGATGCCCCGAAAAAAATCAGGACGGCAAAATTTGATTGAAATCCGTTTTAACAACCTTGTGGTTCGTCACCGTGGTAGATGATCTCCCCTTTTTTCTCCAGTTTTTTGATGTATTGGTACAAGCCCAATTTAGAGATGGTGCGCATGGCGGAAGTGGAAACCTTCAGCGTAACCCATTCACCCGTTTCCGGCATGAAGAACTTTTTCGTCTGAAGATTAGGATAGAACCGGCGTTTGGTCTTGCGGTTCGAGTGGGAAACGTGGTTGCCTGTAATCGGTCTTTTGCCCGTCAGGTCACAAATTTTAGACATTGAATTTGTATTTAAGTGTTCTAATCGAAAAACGATTTCAAAAAATGAGTGTGTTCACCATCAACAAGGCGACACACTCAAACACTTTTAATCGTGGTGACTCCGAGAGGACTCGAACCTCTAACCTTCTGATCCGTAGTCAGATGCTCTATCCATTAAGCTACGGAGCCATTACGCTTTTGTTTTCGGGGTGCAAAGATAGTTGGAAGCATTCCTAAAAACCAAATAAGTGTTTTAATTTTTTTTGTGTTTTAGTGTTTTGGTATTTTAGTGTTTTCGAGTGCATTGCCCTAAGCATAAAGTAAGGCCCGGATAACGCACTCGAAAACACTAAAATACCAAAACACTAAAACACGTACCTCTACAATTTTGGAAATTTTCTGGAAGCAATAAATTTTCCCCGTCCGATACTCATCACATAAATGCCTCTGGGCAGCTCGGAAGCGTCGTATTCGATATAATTGGTAGCGAATTGTTGCGGCGTAATTTCCTTTTCATACAGTTGTTGTCCGAGCATATTGAACACCCTGAACCGGTAAGGCAGGAAAGTCGGGGTTTGGAATTCGATCCGCCACTGGTTAGCGGGCAGGTCCTGCACTTTCAGGATTTCGAGCGGACCGACTACGCCCTGGCACAGTTCACGGACGGCATCGACAGCGCGCTCCAGGTCGAGGTTGCCGCCGGTAGTTGTAATACCATCCAGGGTAGGGTTGGGATTGGTGTTATCCAGCATCAATTCCTTCACCCGCAACGCGCAGGTTGCAGGCGCTGTCAGGGCGTCGCTGGTGAAACTGACACAGGACAGGCTGTACAACAGCCCCAATGCGCCCGTAACATGCGGTGCGGCAGCCGAAGTGCCGCTGAAGTTGCTGTAGCCGGGCAAATTGGCGCCGCCCGGACTCAGGTTGGTGGTGGTGTAACATTCCTGTCCCGGTGCGCCGAGGTCGATGGACGTTGCGCCATAGCCGGTGCTCAGCACTTTATCGCCTGTTTTGTCCACATTGTTTACGGTAACAAGGTACTGACTGGTGCAGGTTGTCGGCATATCACCAACTATTTCCACATTAACATTGGAGTTTGCGGTTGCACCGACGCTGAGCACGCCTACTTTTCCCAAAGAATCATACATGGCGCACCACAACTGGTGGTCTTCCGCTCTTTCGCCGTCGAGGCCGAGCGAGGCATTGGTGGAAACGACGAAAGCGCCTTTGGCGCCATTGGTCTGGTTGTACAGGCGGCGCATATCGGTGATATAGGCATAGGCTTCAACAATTTCGTCTTCCCATTGTACATCGGCCAGACTCATCAGTTTTACTTTCCAGTTGACGCCCGCTACACCCTGCAGGTTATCGCCGACTGCGCCGATGATTCCGTTGACCTGTGTGCCGTGCACGCCGTTGTTGCCGGTATCATCCGCCTGGTTGCGCGGATTCCAGCCGCCGAAGTCGTCTATATAGCCGTTTCCGTCGTTATCGATATCGTCGTTGGGTGTTTCATTCCAGTTCCACCAGCGGTTGGGCGCGAGGTCGGGGTGCGTGAACAGCGCCCCTCTTTCCAGTACGGCTACTACAATCGTATCTCCTGCGGGCGTAACCCCGCCGGTAGACGCGTCCCAGGCTTTGGGCGCGTTGATGAGGGCCATATTGTCCTGCCGCCACCATTCCGTGTCATTGGGTTCGGTATTGCGTTCTTCGGCTTTGTGGTTGAATTGCACCAACTGAATACCCGGGTGTTTGCGGGCCAGGGCCAGCAGGATTTCCGGCTCCAGGGCGGTTTCGTCAAATTGCAGCAAATAAATATGCCATTTGGGCGCGGGTGTTCTTTTAAGGGAAATGGCTGCACGAGCCGAAGTTTGCCGGTTCAGGTCCTGCAAAACGGTGTTCAGATTGGCATCGGGCGTCAATTGAACCAGTATTTCACCCGAACGACGTTCAGGCACATCTCCTGCGGCTGGCGTGCGAAGTTGCTGGGCAGCTGCGCCAAAGGTGGCACAAACAAAAGCAATAAAAAAGAGTATCCGGCGGGTCATATTGTATGGTGTATTTTAATAAGTACTTCGTCAATATTTTTTCAGGTTGATTACAAATGCTTGACTATCAGCACTAATAACCAATAACTGTTACCTGACAAATACTTAGAATGAGCGCTTTTGAACTTAAACAACAACTTTAGGTTGCCCAAAGAAAGCGTTTTTTGCAAAAAAAGTTTTCGCACAGGACCGAAAGTTTTGCTCGAATCAGCCCAATTCAAAACTTTCCGTCAAAGAACGATAGTAGTCGGGCGCATGCCGGAGCCGGCTGCCATACCAGGAAAACAACTCGCCGTCGACGATCCGGACCTTTGCCACAGGAACGGCTTCCTGAAAAACAGCGAGGTGTTTGTCGGCAAACGGATACGGTTCCGAAGATAGCAAAATGCAATCAGGCCGTGCCGCAGCCAAAGTATCGAGGGATATTTCCGGGTAACGCTCCCGGTCGGCAAAAACATTTTCAAAACCCGCTATGCGCATCATTTCGTGGATAAAAGT